>CAYMKM010000007.1:0-30357 GCA_964390985.1 uncultured Clostridia bacterium
CAGTTGAAAACATAATCTCTCAAGTTAAATAGCAGTCTCTACTGGTCACTATGCGAGCAAAGCCCTAGCGGCGATCCAGCACAGAAAAGCCAGCCAGTTTCCTAGTTTTAAACTGGCCATTACTGGTATATTTTGTCATATATAAGCGGAAGCCAGCACCCTCATTTTCTGCAATAGCTAACCTGGCCGATTCTTCGTCAGTAATAAACACAATGAGGTTGCCCAATTGTACCCATCGGGCATAAACGTGCGTAATATTGTCACCATCTTGTATATATATCTGCCAGGGTTGGCCATCATCCCATTGGTATTCACCGGGCCGTTCTGGGTCTTTGGCTACTCGGGCCATAATTACTACTGTTTCCGTGCTACCGTCACCATCTAAATCTGCACTTAAATATTGGCGATAATCCCACCCAGCTTCACCAGCAACTACTAATTTTTGTGCGGGATCAATTAAGTTTACCTGCTGATTGCGATTCTTTACCATATAAAAGACTGTTGCGGCGGCCAAAACCAACACTAATACCCAAAATACCCGCCACCGATTGATTCTTCTTTGATACCTCGTTCGTCTTGACAACAATATTCACCTCCGCACGCACATCGCGGCGTAACACGCCTTGAGATAAATTTTCGGCACTAAACACCAATGGCCTTCTTCATTGATAACAGCATGCCCCAATTTCCAGTAACAAGTGCAGTTGTAAAGTCTCTATAAAAAAGGATAAGGGACCCATAACGTAAAAAGGTAGGTGAGTAACAGTGATGGAGGGAGAATTTATTATCATGCCGCATCCGGGAACAGAGCGTTCCTTTGCAGAATTAGTGCAGCGCTTTGGCCAAGTTGTTGGCAAAACAGTGCGCTACACCCTCCATGCTCAAGCTCGCCGCAGCTGGTACTTTTCATCTACATTTGGTGCCGGAATTGATAACGACGAAGTGACTGAACTAACACATGAGGTGCTCATGTTATTACCAGCAGCTATACGTAATTTTCGCGGCGAAGCAAAAGCCGATACATACGTGGCAACTATTGCGCGCAACCACGTGATGCGCGTGCTTAAAAAAAGAGCCAATGAGGGTAGGCGTCGGTTAAGCATGCCAGCGCAACTAGCCGCTAATGCTATAACAGTGGAGAGTTGGATTGATTCACTACACGCTAACGTAAACACAGAACCTGGTTTTGATGAAAACCTGGCCCAAATTGACGCTGATAAACAAGCTATAAGCGAATTTGAACGTATGGCGGCCCTAGCTGGCCTTACTGAAGCACAGGCTGAAGTGGTAAGGCTTCGCCGCACCGGTTTCTCTGATAAAGAAATTGCCACGGTTATGGGTTGTAAACAAGGAACGGTTCGCAAACGGTATTACGATGCCAAAGAGAAGCTGCGCAAAGTGTATTTATCAGATTCGCGCTGGAAGGAGTGAGATGTTATGGCGCATAAGTGGTGGGAAGCATGGTCGCTAGCTTATGTTGAAGGGAATCTGCCTTGGCCGTTAGTGAGGCTGCTACAGCGCCATTGTCGCGCCTGTCAGCACTGTCAGCAACTAATTAGTAGCGAAATGGCCTTTATTAGGGAGCTAGACGCCTCATTACTAAATTCTCGGCGTGAGTTGGTGCATACCATAGCAGGTTTTACCCAGAAACAAGTTGAGCGCAAAGCCCAGCATACCACGCGTTTACCTTTAAGAACACTCGTGGCTGTGGCCGCGACGTTACTGTTAGTTATTGGCGGATGGCAATTGAGTGTTTTGTGGTCTACACCTTCGGTGGGTAATGCCATATACGCCTCATCAAGCAACGGTACTAATGCAGACGATCATTCGGGGGAGAGTGCCAAAAGCGGCTTCGTTTTCTACAGCGATTCTAATGGCACTAGTTGAACGGGGGATTAAAATGAAAGGGCGCATTAACAAAATAGTGATGCTGTTAATTTTCGCATTACTAGCTGCATTGCTAAGTTCAGTGGTAGCTCAAGCTGCATATCCTTACGGCGTTACTAACAATGTTCTCAGCGACAAAATTGAGCAAGCATCTGATGGCTCGTATAAAACCGGAAAAATCATTGTCGCTTTCAAAGCACAGCCACAGGCTATTACCTTTCAATCATTAACGCAAATTCATTTCCAAAAGGCCGGCAACTACACAGTGTATTTAGAGATCATCGATGAAAATGGTAAGCAACGCGCTATTGGTGGTCCACTGCGAGTGGTTGCGAAAAGTGATGATTGGATACACAGCCAAATATGGAAATGGCGGGTTGTTTTTAACGCAGCGGGCACCTACCAGTTTACTGTGCGAATTGATAAGGATATAGTGGCCAAATATCCAATTAGGGTGAGTAAGTGAGAGAGAGCAAAGTATCGTGGGCTAAACTGGCGGGTATTTGTTTATCCGGCGTTATGCTCGTTGCTGTTTATCCGCCAGTAGGTTTGGGTTGGTTGGCATATGTGGCTCTTATTCCATATTTGTTGGTGTTACACTCATGCCAACGGCAACGACAAGTAATAACGTACACTCTCTTGCTGGCTATCATATGGGGGACAGGCCTTTTTTATTTTACCTTGTTTATGCCAGCTACAACTGTTCTTGAGCGGCTAACAGCCTATGTGGCTGTTTTATCTATATTTAGCCTGGAGGTAGTCGGTTTTGCTCTAGGTGTACGCTTTTTATTATCCAACGGTCGTTCTTCGCTAGTAAATACATTATCTATCGGTTTGTGGTGGGCAACCGTTGAATGGTTAGGTGCTCGTTTCTTCTTTGGTTTCTCCCCATTTTTGGGGTTGACACAGTGGCAATACCCCAGCCTTGTTATACTGGCTCGCTATATTGGTTTGCATGGTATCTCTGCTTTAGTAGCTGTGGTTAACACCGGGTTATATCTAATGATGATGGTTGCTAAGAATAGGCACTATCGCCGCCGATGGGTGTATGTAGCTACTTCAATATGCTTTTTGTTAGTAGCAATACTGGTTTGGCCCAAGAATATAACGCAGCCAGCAGATAGCTCAGTTGGCGGCAACGTAGAGGGCGAATTGCTGTTAGTTGTGGCCATTCAAAGCGCATTTACCATGCAGGAGTATGAGGCGACAAATAGCCATCCCTCAGCGTTATATGACCTTTTTGAAAGGTTGTTGACGCAATCTAGCGCTGGCGTTAATGCGGCTGGTGAATATTGGCAGCAACAATACGGTACCGAGAGACCCCTTCCTCCTGTTGTAGTATTGTGGCCCGAAACAGTGTTGCATGAACCGTTACTAAGTTATCCGGATTATTATGCGCGTTTGCGACAAGAGCTGCATAAAACTGGGTTTTGGTTAGTAGCAGGATTACCATGGCTGGAAAACGACGATTTTTATAACGCCGCTATTCTTCTGAACCCAGCGGGAGAGATTGTCGACCATTATGCGAAGGTGCGCACCATCCCCATAGCTGAAGGGTGGGTTAAGCCAGGGGCCGCATGGCAGCCCTTGACATTGGATACAACTGCATTAGGAGTAGCATTGTGCTCAGAAATAATAGACCCGCTGCCAATTAAGAAGCTGGTGGCTAATGGAGCACAATTAGTGGCAGTCTTATCAAGTATGGACTATTTAGGTCCCACATCAGCGCCTGTGTTACAAGCAGCATTTGCGCCTTTTCGGGCGGCTGAATATGGCAGGTATTTAGTGATGACCAGCTCAGTGGGGATTACCTTGGTGGCTACACCTACGGGGAGAATCACTCAGCAATTAGCTTGGGGTTCACCCGATGAACTAATTACACAGGTACCATTGGCGCGTAATAAAACTCCATACGCGCAATTGGGTGATATAATGCCCTTTATTGGTTTGCTAGTTATGGTGGCTACTTGGCTATGTTTTTGGGGACGAAAAAGAATTCAACGCAGGAAGTAGCCAATGTAACGAGAATCCAAGAACTTTGGTTGCATGCCAGGGATTTTTGCAATAAAGGAGTTGTCACAAGTGCCTTTAGTACCAATGGTTCAAGTTCTGAACGAAGCGCGTAAACGCCGGTATGGCGTTGGTGCATTTAATGTAAATAACATGGAGCAGGTGCAAGGTATAATGCAAGCTGCTCGGGAGAACCAGGCACCAGTTATACTGCAAGCTAGCCGCGGTGCACTAAAATATACAAATCTGGTTTATTTACAGCACCTTATGCAAGCGGCAATAGAAGAAAACCCAGATATTCCTGTAGTGGTACACCTAGACCACGGCGATAAGGAATCGGTAGATGTAGCTATTGATTTAGGGTTCTCTTCAGTGATGATTGATGGCTCTCATCTTCCCTACGAGGAGAATGTAGCCCTTACAAAAGACGTTGTAAAAAAAGCGCATACATATGGCGTTTCTGTAGAAGCCGAACTAGGCACATTGGGTGGTATCGAAGAAGATGTAACAGGCGTGGTACAGCTCACTGATCCCATACAAGCAGAAGACTTTGTCAAACGTACTGGCTGTGATTCATTAGCAGTGGCTATTGGTACCTCTCACGGGGCATATAAGTTTAAATCGCAACCTAAGTTGGCTCTGGATTTGGTGGAAATTATATACCAGCGGGTGGGTATACCTTTAGTAATGCATGGCTCATCATCGGTACCGCCAGAGTTAGTAGCAACAATAAATCAGTTTGGTGGTCAGTTAGAATCTACATATGGTGTTCCTATTGAAGCTATTCAACAAGCAATTAGCCACGGCGTGGCAAAAATAAATGTGGATACCGACATTCGTTTAGCTATTACCGCAGCTGTTCGTCAGTTGCTTGTGGAACAACCTATTAAATTCGATCCGCGCGACTACCTTACACCAGCACGGGCTGCTGTTGCTGAAATTGTAGGGCTGCGGATGCGCCAGTTTGGTGCCGCTGGCCATGCTGGTGATTATAAGGCAATAACGCTGGCCGATGCACGAGAGCGTTACATTAACAGTTAACTTCACCTAGCAAATTCAAAGCGCAGAAGGGGTGCTCCGGCTATAGGCGATCACTGCATCGCGGATAGCGTAGACCACCCCTTCGCGATATTTATTATCCATCATTAGCCGCCGATCACGGGCGTTAGTAGCAAATCCAATTTCAATTAAGGCTGCAGGCATTTGCGATTCGCGCAGCACTTGGAAGTTAGCTGGCAAAGGTTGCCGGTGATTTTCTGGATCAATGCGGCGTAAATGCTCTTGTATCAGCGTTGCTAAATATTTTCCTTCAATAGCATCATTTTGGTAAAAAGTTTGTGCACCACAGCAATTGGGGTCACCAGGGTACCTATTTACATGAAGACTAAGGAACATGCGAGCTCGTATTTTGTTTGCGCGGTTGGCACGTTCACTTAGCTCTACAAAGGTATCGTCGTCGCGCACCAACACTACTGCAGCACCTGATTCTGCAAACACATTGCCTAGCTTTGTTGCTAGTTGCAGTGTTATCTCCTTTTCTAAAATGCCATGATCTGGAAACCAAGCACCATGGTCATGACCTCCATGTCCAGCGTCTATGGCTATCAACCAGCCCGATAATGCTCGGCGACTACTGGCAGCTAGGCTAGCAATAGCCAGCGAGACTAATAGCGTTGGTATTATTACCAGCGTCAAGATGCGGCGCAAACTGAATACCGCGAAGCAGATACGCATTATGGCGGACCTCCCGTTAAATATATGCATGAAGGTTTCGCGTATGTCAGCATACCTGCATAGGGCATCATTCTTTACAGGAAGGGGAGTACGGCCCATGAATTACCCAGAAAAGATGCCCTCAATCGCATATTTTTCCATGGAATTCGGTCTGGATGAGAAGCTGCCAATATACGCTGGCGGGCTGGGAATATTGGCAGGTGATGTGCTAAAAGCCGCTTATGATTTGCAGTTACCAATGGTTGGTGTGGGCATTTTTTGGCGTGAAGGGTACACTGTGCAAACTTTGGATGCGAAAGGCTATCCACGCGATTGTTACGAGGAAATTGATACCAACACTTTGACGAACACTGGTGTGATTGTGTACGTTGATGTAGGTGGACAACAAGTGCCTTGTCAGGTGTGGCAGGTGACTGCCTATGGAAATGTGCCACTATACTTATTGGACACAAATCTACCCAACAGCCCGCATAGCTGGATAACAAGAAGATTATACGGCGGTAGCGATGTAGATAGGGTAGCTCAGGAAATAGTGTTAGGAATAGGTGGCGTGCGTGCCCTACGTAAGTTGGGAATATCGGTGGATATATACCATTTTAACGAAGGCCACGCTGTGCTAGCTGGTATAGAGCTACTGCGTGAACGTTTAGCATGCGGGGAGCCATTTGATGTTGCCTTACAGCATATAAAAACACAGGTGGTTTTTACCACGCACACCCCCGTGTTAGCTGGTAATGAATCACATAACCACCACTTATTACAAAATATGCGGGCGTACAATGGGCTGAATTATGAACAGATGGCTTGCCTGGGTGGCGATCCATTCTGCATGACAGCTGCTGGTTTGCGCATGTGTCAAATGGCTAACGGTGTCTCCACATTGCATGGTGTAACAGCTAGAGAAATGTGGGCTGATATTGAAGGTGCTGCTCCTATTTTGGCTATTACCAACGGTGTACACACTGGTACATGGCAGGATCGTCGCATACGCACAGCATATGAGACAGGGCGCGATTTATGGGCAGCACATGCCACCGCTAAGGCTGAGTTGCTTAGTACAGTGGCTGACATTACAGGGTATAAGCTACCTGAACAAGCTCTGCTAATTGGTTTCGCTCGTCGGGCCGCACCATATAAGCGTAGTGACCTTATATTACGACGCCCGGATATTATTGAGCCACTGTTAGCAGCAGGAGAAGTAAGCATTGTATTTTCCGGGAAGGCGCATCCGCACGATGATACTGGCAAGGAAATAGTGGCTCACTTAGCTTCTATGGCTCGTCAGTTCCCAGATAGCGTGGCGTTTTTAGAGAACTACAACATGCGTTTGGCAAAGTTGCTGGTACGCGGCTGCGATTTATGGCTAAATAACCCGCGTCGTCCGCTAGAAGCATCAGCTACTTCAGGCATGAAAGCGGCCATGAATGGGGTGCCCAACCTAAGCACTCTAGATGGTTGGTGGCCGGAAGCGTGTCATGACGGTGTGAATGGGTGGCAAATTGGTAGCGGATATCAAGGTCCTGATCAAAATGAGCGCGATTTGCTCTCGTTATATGAACGGTTGTTACACGATATACTGCCGCTGTTTCGCAATGACCGAGAACGCTGGGTGCACATTATGCGTGCCAGCATTGAAATGGCTACCACCAGGTTTACGGCAGAACGGATGCTATTGGAGTATCTTAATTTGATGTATTTGCCTGTACGGGCTGTTCAACAGGCGGAAGCGAGGCGGTTGGCGGCTTTAGCACCTCGCTACGAGAGCGATGGTTGTTAACCATAACCACTCCTGCTAGATTAACTAAACCTTAGACAAAATAATCGACGGTAGCTGTGGGAAATAATTCAGACAAGGTGGCGTAAAAAAACATGCGCATTTCCGCCATGCGTTCTGTGGAATAAATATACTTACCATAGCCGAACTGTCCCCATTTAAATCGGCGATCGGTTTCATCCATGGGTAGTCTGTTGTTGGGATATACTGAGTTGATCACTCTTTTTGCCCGCTCAGTATATCTATGGGTGACCAGCTCAAAATGCAGATCAAGCGGCTTTGCATCAAGTGTTCGTGCCAGTTCAATTAGCAAGTTGCTATACTCAGCCTGCCATCTGGGATAATGCATTATAGGTCCAATGAGAAAACCTAATGGGTATCCAGATTGAGCTACCTGAGCCGCGGCCGCCAAGCGTAGTTTTATGCTTGGAGTGGCCTGTTCAAACTGTTTAGCAACAAAGGGTGCGTTTATACTAAAACGGATGCGTGTATGGCCAGCGTGGTTTAAGTTAAGCAAACTATTAACAACGTGAAATTTGCTGACAAAGCGAAACCTACCGTATTTTTGCTTGGCGAAAAAGCCAATGGTTTTGGCCAGAGCACCAGTCCAAGATTCTGTCGCTACGGGGTCGGAAGTACACGAGCCGTCAAAAGTGACAATCTTATCGCCCGCTTCTTCTATGTAATGCTGCGCTCTGGCCAGAATATCGTCAGTATTTACATAGATACGGACATAGCTACGTGTGCCCAAGTTAGTGTTAAGGTAGCAGTACTGACAGTGGCCGGGGCATCCCGTAGCTAGTGGCAGAGCGTAATCAGCAGAGGGTTTACTGGTTTGGAAGGCTCCTTTTCTACGCACAGAAACTACCATTGTGCGTTTTGCCTCACGATAACGCTCAGCAAAATCCGCTCCAGGTATGCCGCTCACCCTATTGTGCGATGGGGTTTTCATAACGGTTATACCCAAATTGAGACACTGCTGCCAAATTTGTTTACCCAAATCATATTCCAGAGAGGCTGGTTCGAAATAAACTCGGATCGGGCGAAATAATAACATTGAAATCCCCTTGTAGCTTATAGTACCCGTATAAACGAAACCGAATATAACAAAATGTGGCTTGTTCCATTCAGGAATAGCAGGCATCACTGGCGCTCCTGTCGTATAACATGGCAGTGTACGTCATGTTATTAAGGTAAAAGGGGGCATTAGCTTGCCTGTACATAAAAGGGTATCATTGGTATTGACGCTGATGCTCATCCTTGCTACCTTATTCTCTACGCCAATACAGGCTGCTGGTGAAGGCACCTACGTGGTAAAAAAGGGAGATACATTATACAGCATTGCCCGAGCTAACGGCATTTCGCTCGATGAGCTCATGTTGCGGAACAATATTTCAGATCCCACCAAGCTACAGGTGGGTGTCACTTTACAAATAACAGCACCTACCAATAACATGCGTCAATATACGGTGCAAAAAAACGATACTCTCTGGTCTATAGCCCAAGCACATAACGTGACGGTACAGGATATTTTGACAGCTAACAATATGCGATCAGAGACCATTCTGCAAATAGGCAGCGTATTGCATATTCCAGAAAATAAGGTGCATCCTCCGTCAACCATACCTTCCACCCAACCTACTAGTTTAGCTGCTTCAGTAATACCGCTTGTACCAGAAACGAATCTGAACACCATTGAATTAGCTTGGCCAGTAATGGGTCGGCTTACATCGTCGTTTGGCACTCGTTGGGGTAGTGTGCATGAAGGCGTAGATTTGGGAGTGCCCATCGGTACACCAGTGCGGGCTGCAGCTGAGGGAGTTGTAAGTTTTGCTGCTGTTCGTGGTGCTTATGGTTGGCTAGTAGTCATTGAACATGCTGATGGTTGGGAGACTTATTACGCTCATAATTCGCAGTTATTGGTGAAGGTTGGCGATAGTGTTCAGCAAGGGCAAGTGATTGCCAAATCAGGTTCATCAGGTCGCACTACCGGCCCTCATCTTCATTTTGAAGTACGCCGCAATGGTGTGCCTATTGATCCGATGCGTTATCTATAAATTGTGAGGCATTGACATCTGCGCAGTTATGCCAGTATAGTTATTGGATAGGAGGTGAGGTTCAACCTTGCCTTCTACATAATTATGTCCCTAATTAAGAGTGAAAGGTGGGTTATTAAATTGAATAAGAAAACGATTGCTATCATTGCTGTACTCGTACTCGTTGTAGCAATAGGTATTATTGCTATTAAACGTCCAAAAGGATCTTCCGACGAGATCATTGTGGGCGGCAACTTTGAAATGACCGGCAATGTAGCCACCTACGGTACATCTGTGATGAATGCAGTTGAATTAGCTTTCGATGAAGTTAACAAAAGCGGTGAGTTAAAGAATAAAATCGTATTAGTAAAGGCCGATAACCGGTCTGATGGCGCTGAGTCAGCTAATATGGCCCGTAAACTTATTGACAAGGATAAGGTAGTAGCCATTATTGGTCCGGTCACTAGCACGAACGCCATTGCTGCAGCACAAGTGGCTCAGAGTAATAAGATTCCTCTTATTTCGCCTACTGGCACCGCCGTAGAAGTCACTCAGGTTGGTAATTATATTTTCCGTGCTTGTTTCCTTGACGATTTCCAGGGTAAAAAGATGGCTAATTTTGCTTATAATACTCTAGGTTCCAGAAAGGCAGCCATTTTACACGCTAAGAACGATTACTCCGAGGGCTTGGCTAGGTATTTTAAAGCGCTTTATGTCGCTAATGGTGGCCAAATTGTGGCTGAGGAAGCATTTTTGGATAACGACACCGATTTTAAAGCTCAGTTAACCAAAATTAAGGCCGCTAAGCCAGATATGATTTATGTGCCTGGCTATTATAACGAGTGTGGTGGCATTGCTCTCCAAGCACGGCAGATGGGTATTACAGTTCCGCTTACTGGTGGCGATGGTTGGGACTACGCTGATTTGCCCAGTATAGCCGGGGCAGAGAATCTAAACAACATACTATTCACTAACCACTTTACGGTAGCAGATGAAGATCCAGCAGTGCAATCGTTTGTTAACAACTATAAAGAGAAGTATGGTAAACTACCCGATTCTTTCGCTGCTCTAGGTTACGAAGCAGCTATGATGTTAGTGGATGCTATTAAACGAGCCGATTCATCCGACCCAGAGGCTATTCGCCAGGCGTTGGCTGAGACTGAGAATTTTAAAGCACTAAGCGCCACAATTACGCTTGATGAGAACCGCAACCCAATGAAGAGCCTATTTATTGTGGAACTTAAAAACGGTGAGCCAAGCGTACGTGAAATCGTAAATCCGTAAGTTATTGCGTTTAGGAGGACCCGGTAGGTGGTCTGCACTTGCCGGGTCCGCCTCTTTTGGGGAGGCTAGTTGTGACTGAGTTCTTTCAACAGGTGATTAACGGTATAGCGCTAGGCAGTGTATACGCCTTAATAGCACTGGGTTACACCATGGTTTATGGTATAGCCCGTCTTATTAATTTTGCGCATGGCGATATTTACATGATCGGTGCTTTTCTTGGTTATTTTGCCACCAGAGTCTTGGGGTTCACATTTTTGCCAGCTCTGCTGTTGGCGATGTTTGGTTGCGCACTTTTAGGAGTATTAGTAGAAAATTGCGCTTATAAACCACTAAGGAGAGCTCCGCGTATCACCTTGCTTATCACAGCCATTGGCGTATCCTTTTTATTGGAGAATAGCATGATCTGGGCTTTCTCACCGCAACCACGTACCTTGCCAGAGCTGCTAACCTCTTATCAGTTGGAGGTAGGAGGCCTAATTATCACTGCTCAGCAATTCTTTTTGCTAGGAGTTTCGGTAATACTTATGGTCTTACTGCAAGTTTTGGTGCAGCGTACTCGAGCTGGGAAGGCTATGCGGGCGGTTTCTATGGATGAAAACGCCGCTGCGCTAATGGGTATTAACGTAAACCACATTATTTCATTAACATTTGCTATTGGCTCAGCACTGGCTGGGGCAGCTGGTTTGTTGGTGGGCATATATTATAATCGCATAGACCCACTGATGGGTATTATGCCCGGCTTGAAGGCTTTTGTAGCCGCTGTATTGGGCGGTATCGGCATTATTCCCGGAGCTGTACTGGGAGGCCTGATCATGGGTGTGGCAGAATCGTTGGTCGCTGGTTACCTGTCATCTATGTACCGCGATGCGGTAGCCTTCACTATTTTGGTTATTATTTTACTTGTGAAGCCGACTGGCATTCTGGGCAAGAAAGCACAGGAGAAGGTGTGAGGTCCTTGTTCCAACAGTTCCGGACACAATTGCAGTGGGCGGCGCTAATTGCACTCATATATCTATTTATAATTGGTATGCGCGCTGCACATATAATTGGCTCATATGAAATGGGCAGCATTGTAATGGCTGGCATTTTAATTATTTTAGCGGTCAGTCTCAATTTAGTAAACGGCTTTACCGGCCAGTTTTCTATTGGTCATGCTGGCTTTATGGGGGTAGGTGCCTACCTGGGTGCAATATGCACAACCAAACTGGGCTTACCTTTTGTGGTAGCATTGTTATTAGGAGCTACAATGGCTGGTTTGGTGGGCCTTATTATCGGATTACCCAGCTTGCGATTGCGCGGTGATTATTTAGCCATTGTTACGCTTGGGTTTGGGGAAATATTGCGTGTTATCTTTCTGAATTGGGATTATGTAGGAGGACCCCGGGGGTTAATGGGTATTCCACAGTACACCAATTTCACATGGGTATACGTTTTGGCTGTGCTCACCATCATTATTATTCGCAACTGGGTAAACTCAGCTCATGGTCGGGCATGCATTGCCATTCGCGAAGATGAAACAGCAGCCTCAGCTATGGGTGTGAACACCACGTTGTACAAGGTGGCCGCGTTTAGCATTGGCGCGTTTTTCGCTGGTTTAGCTGGTGTTTTATTTGCACATTATTACACCGTTATTATTCCTAATAAATTTGGCTTTTTATTTTCGGTTGAGATCCTGATAATTGTTGTTTTAGGGGGATTAGGTAGCATCTCCGGTTCGGTTTTAGCCACTCTTTTACTCACTGGTCTTAATGCCTTTTTAGCAGATTGGCCATATCCGCGTATGATTATTTACAGTTTGGCGCTTATTGGCATTATGATATATAGGCCAAGTGGCTTAATGGGCACTCGCGAGTTAACTCTTCCTACCTTGCAACAAAAACGTTCTATATCCGAAGGGGGGCAGCAAGGTGGCGCTGCTTGATGTGCGTGACCTCTCCATCACCTTCGGCGGCCTACGTGCAGTCGCCAACTTTAATCTTTCCTTACCGGAAGGATCACTTTGTGGGCTAATTGGGCCTAATGGTGCTGGTAAGACTACTGTTTTCAACATGATATCGGGGATATTGCACCCTAGCGAAGGAAAAATATCATTTGCCGGAGAGGACATTACCCATCTACCGGCTCATGAAGTCACCCGGCGGGGCATGGCCCGCACTTTTCAAAACATCCGTCTTTTTAACAATCTAACAGTGTTAGAGAATGTCCAAGTGGCTCATCATCGGCATATTCGCTACGGTTATTTACAGGCCCTTTTGCACGCCAATTTAGCAAAAGAAGAGAAATGGGTTCACGATAGTTCTCTAGAACTACTCGATTATGTGGGTTTGCGTGAGCGGGCTGATCAACTGGCCGTGAACTTGCCATATGGTGAGCAACGCCGTCTGGAAATCATTAGAGCTCTGGCCACAAAGCCAAGACTGCTATTATTAGATGAGCCTGCTGCTGGTATGAACCCGCAAGAGACAGTGGAACTGATGGAATTCATTAAGCAAATACGTAAACGTTATCAGCTTACTATTTTACTTATTGAGCACGATATGCATTTGGTAATGGGAATTTGCGAGCATATTACCGTACTTGATTACGGTACTACCATTGCCGAAGGCGCACTTGACGAAGTGCAGGCCGACCCGCAGGTGATCGAAGCGTACCTGGGGGAGGAGGCTAGCTGATGTTGGTAGTAGAGAACCTTAACGTTTTTTATGGCGGTATTCACGCCTTGCATAACCTAAACATCGAGGTAGAACAAGGGGAGATAGTTACTCTCATTGGTGCCAATGGTGCAGGTAAAAGCACCACCCTAAATGCTATTTCTGGGTTAGTGCGACCCAAGAGCGGTTACATCTGTTTTCAAGGGCAGAATATTGAGCAGATGCCCGTTCACAACATTGTTAAATTGGGTATTGCTCAGGTTCCGGAAGGTCGGCGTGTTTTCCCTGAGCTGACAGTGCAAGATAATCTAGAGTTGGGCGCGTATTTGCGCAGAGAAAAGTCAGCCATTAATCACGATATTAAACGAGTGTTTGAGCTCTTCCCCCGTCTGCAAGAGCGCCGGTTCCAATTAGCCGGTACCCTTAGTGGTGGCGAGCAGCAGATGCTGGCCATTGGCCGGGGGCTTATGACAGCACCCCAACTTATGTTACTCGATGAACCTAGCATGGGTTTAGCGCCACTGCTGGTGCGGGAGATCTTCCGAATTGTGCAGGAGATTAACCGTACAGGTACAACAATATTATTAGTAGAACAAAACGCCCGCATGGCCTTATCCATTGCCCATCGGGCATATGTGCTTGAGACAGGTCGAGTTGTGTTTTCCGGAGCGGCTGATCAAATAGCACAGATGGACGCGGTAAAGAAGGCCTATTTGGGTGGTTAGAGAGACCACAAAGGAGGTCGATTGCATGCTCGTCAAGGAAGTAATGACCGCGCATCCGGTAACAGTTACAGAAGAAACTCCCATATTTCAAGCCATGGATGTGATGCGCCGACAGAAGTTCGGTCGGTTGTTAGTAACTCGGGGTGACGAACTGGTGGGTATTGTCACCGAGCTCGATCTAATGCGGGTAAGTCCCTCAGCGGCAACTACTCTTTCGCGTTGGGAGCAAAACGAATTGTTGGGCAAAATGAAGGTACGGCAAGTAATGACGCGCAAGCCCTTAACTATTAATCCCAACGATACTGTAGAAGAAGCAGCGCGCTTGATGTGCGAAAAACGCATTAGCGGGTTGCCAGTGGTAGATGCTGGCCAGGTAGTGGGCATTGTCACGGAACGCGATTTATTCCAAGCGTTTGTTAATCTTATGCATGGTGCAGCACCTGGCGCCAGACTTACCTTGGAAGTAAAAAATCAGGTGGGAGTTTTAGCAGATATAGCGCGTCTTATTAGTGATGCTGGGATTAACATTTTAGCAGTAGCCGCAGACAGCGAGAAGAAAGGCTACTCTCAATTGGTCTTAAAGCTTGATACTGAAGAGCCAACACAAATTGTCAGCCAACTAGAATCAGCTGGTTATAAAGTGATTCATCAAGCGTTAGGTGGCACAACCTATTTAGAAAATGGCGCCTCCTAGCCAGCGCAACAACCATACGAGTATTATTATGGGCGAGAAAACAATCATCAACACTAGTTTAATGATCGCGTAAATAACACTTAGTAGAATGCCAGTAAAGCCGAACACTATACAAAGCAAACCAATTAGGGCTAAAGGTATGCCAATGACAGCACCTACACCTGTTAAAGATATAATTACGCCAGTTAGCAACAGTATTAACCCACATATGGGTAAGCACATGGTGGCATCCCCTTTCACAGTAGGAGTCCCGGCGAACGCTGGGTCTTTTAGCCTTGCATTCGTGATGAGCTTAAATAAACCTGCAAAGTGGGGCAGAACCGAACCAAAAGGAGAGATGCAGCATGGCTAGGCCAATTACGCTTTTCACCGGACAATGGGGCGATATGCAAATAGCGGCCCTCGCTGACAAATGCGCTACCTGGGGTTACGATGGTTTGGAACTTGCGTGTAGCGGCGACCATTTTCAGGTAGCACAAGCGTGCAACGATGCTCATTACTGTGCACAGCATATGCGGCTTCTACAGCAATATAACATGAAAGTGTGGGCCATCAGCAACCACAGTGTAGGTCAAATGGTGCTAGATCCCAACGATCAACGCTCCGATGCTTGGGCACCTGCAGAATTAGTCGGTGATGCCGCGGGTAAATCTGCTTGGGCTGCAGAAGAGATGAAGCGAACAGCACTGGCAGCCAAGAAATTCGGCGTCAGTATTGTCAATGGGTTCACAGGCTCATCTATTTGGCGTTACATATACCCATGGCCACCTTTAGGGCCAGATGATATAAAAGCAGGCTATGATTTACTTGCGGAAAAATGGGGACCAATTCTCGATGCTTTCCAGACTTGCGGTGTTAAATTTGCTTTAGAAGTACATCCTACCGAAATTGCATTCGATATTTATTCAGCGCAAACAGCTTTAGCTGCAGTCGGAAATCATCCAGCGTTCGGGTTTAACTTTGATCCTAGTCATCTGCTGTGGCAAATGGTAGATCCTGTTCAATTTATTAGGGAGTTTCCCGATCGCATCTTTCATGTTCATATGAAAGATGCTATAACAACGCTCGATGGAAGGACGAGTATCCTCGCTTCGCATCTGCCGTTTGGTGATCCGCGCCGAGGATGGGACTTTCGCTCACCTGGTCGCGGCAGCGTCAATTTCGAAGAGATCATTAGAGCGCTGAACCAAATTGGTTATGCGGGACCGCTCTCTGTTGAATGGGAAGATAGCGGCATGGATAGAGAGCATGGAGCAGCAGAGGCGGTCGAGTTTATTCGTAAAATAGATTTTCCGTCATCGCAAATTAGCTTTGAAGCAGCATTGAAAAAGCGCGGTTGACTGTGATACATTGGCATTCTTAATTCATATGCTGTGGTAAGCGATGTCTGGCTGGCATCGCCGCGAGGAGGGAGCACGCGGTGAAAGCTGCCATCCGCCGGGCTTGGGTTTTGGATAATATGCAACGAATAGGGCCGGGAGGATTCTACCATCTGGCATATGCGCAAAACCAGATAGGGCCGGAATTTATGCGGTGGATCAAAGAAAGCAGCGATTACGGTAAAATACACATATACCTATTGACAGATGATGCAACCGCATTAGATGTAGCAGATGGCGAAGTGTTTGCCATCCACTGGTTTCCAGCGTTTATACGGATACATTTTATGGTGGAAAATATCCGCTCTATTCACGATGCCCCTGTTCATTCTTGGCAGACAGATTATATGTTGATGGCTTAATATGGTAGGAGGTGCCAGGTTGCACGATTATCTGACAGAAAAGCTACTCATTCTTGAACGCCTCCTGCTACGCCACGATTATCATGAACTATTACTATACACTAAGGCTGAGCAGTTACGGGAGAAAGTGCAGCGGCTAATACGTTTAAAACAAGAGCAAATAAAGTTGCTTGATGATTTGCTGAAGGAGACAGCCTTGTTTACACCTAGCGGCCAACCCGTTCAGCCTGAAGAGAAGCATTCAAATTAGCAGGAAGGGTACCGTAATTATATGGAAAAAGTGTTGATCTCCGCTTGTTTACTAGGAGTTAACTGCCGCTATGATGGCGGTAATTGTCGAGTATCTATACCAAACGATTGGGCGTTGGTACCTTTTTGTCCGGAGATGGCTGGTGGTTTGGGTGTGCCGCGTTATCCGGCAGAAATCACCGGAGGAGATGGAAATGATGTATTAGCTGGGCGCGCTAGGGTGATCAACAGTCTTGGTAAAGATGTAACCGAAGAATATATTGCTGGTGCTCAAGCAGCATTGGCTATTTGCCGTAAAGAAGGCGTGACACGCGCCATACTAAAGAGCCGCAGCCCTTCATGCGGTCTTTCACAGATATACGATGGCAGTCATCAAAAAGTGTTGCGTCCCGGCCCCGGCGTGTGTGCCGCCCTCCTTGGTCAACACGGTATTAAGGTAGAATCTATGTGATTAATAATTACCAACACTTCCCCTTGCTCTACGGAAAAGTGTGCCGTTGTTTCTATAAACTCGTTGCTTATGGAACGCGTATCGCCCCATGCTAGATTAGACTTCTCCAGCGGCCAGCGCATTCCTGAAGCAGATACACCTTTAGCACAAGGTGGGTTTGGTATTAAAGAGACGAGCTGACCTGGTTGACCTGGCAAGTTCAATTCATCTGTTAGTAAATAAATAGATTGTTTGCCATCTGTGGCCACTCCACTTGCCCCAGCAATGGCAATGTGGCGTAAAAGTGCTATATTAGCTAGCGTATGGTCAATTCGATCACCCAACGCACCTGCCAAAACTACGTGGCTCGCACCTTGGTGCAAAGCTTCTGTTACTGCTAGTTGGCCATCAGTGTAATCCTTATCTGTTGGGTATTGTTTAATGCAATTAGGGTGTAATTGGCGTTTCATTGCTGCCGATAAAGAGTCACCATCTCCAATGAGTAGATCAACAGCTAGACCCAATGCGATTGCGTGCCGGCCACCTCCATCAGCGCATATTACCATATCCCAAGGACCACAAAGCTGTGGGATTCTCTGCCAAGCCGACGTATGCAAATTGCCATTGAGCAAAACAAGAGTCCTCATTAACATCCTCCCAGTATATGTAAGTAACCCTACTGTTAATAATAATGACAACACTACGTAGACGGGAAGAGGTAAGTGATCATTACATGGCTGGTTGGGCTATTATTGTTAGTTGAGACAACGATAATTGCTTTTGCTTATCGGAAGATACATTTCCTGCAAGAACAGGAACACCAAGACCGCGATATTAGTATAAACCAGTTAGTTGATACGCTTGTTAGTGAAGTGATGACTCCTCGTTTGGATATGCCCATTATTACAACTGAAGCTAGTGTTGATGAAGCTGCGGAATTATTCCTTTCCTATGGGGTGAATCGCTTAGCCATATATGAAGGCAACCCCGATGCGATGCTAGGCGTAGTTCACATGGAGGATGTATTAAAGGCCAAGGTGCAGGGCGAACCCTTTTGTGCAAAAGAACTGGTGCGTACAGCGCTTGTGGTTCCGGAGAGTAAACCTGTGGGTGAGTTGTTTGAAACAATGCGTAAAGATCGTGTTTCTGTAGCCTTAGTAGCTGACGAATACGGTACAGCGGCTGGTATAATTACTATGGATGATTTAGTTGAGTATATTGTAGGCGATTTATGGGATGAACACGATCCTGAAGAGGAAGACCGCATTCAAGCAGTAGATGAACAATCGAGCATTATTGATGGTCGGTTGACAGTTGATGAGATCAACGATGCTTTGAGCATTAATTTGCCAACTGATGCGGCCCATACAGTGGGTGGCTGGATCTTTCATAATTTGGGACGTTTACCCAGGGTGGGCGATACACTTGAATGTCATGGAGTAGAGTTTAAAGTGGTATCTATGGATAATTGGCGTATTGATCGGGTGCGGGTGCATAAATCCGATATCGATGCCGCAGGAGGTTAAGGCAATGAGACAGGCAGCATTAAATATTCCTGTACCAGCTGAAGTATGCGCTGTTTTGCAAAGGTTGCATTCAGCTGGTTATCAGGCCTATTTAGTGGGAGGTTGCCTGCGCGATGCTTTATTAGGGGAGACACCCACGGATTGGGATGTAGCTACCGATGCGCTGCCTACTAGTGTAATGCGGTTGTTTCCAGGTGCCAAAGGCGTGGGTGCGGCGTTTGGTACGGTTGTAATACCGCCCTGCAATATGCAAGTGACCACATTTCGCCGCGATTTAGCGTACGATGATGGCCGACACCCTGTAGGAGTCGAGTTTGGTAATGATGTTACCGTTGATTTATATAGGCGAGATTTTACCATTAACGCCATGGCTTGGGATATTAACACTGGTCTGCTGATAGATCCAACCGGTGGTGCAAATGATTTACAAGAGCGTTTGGTGCGTGCCGTTGGCGATGCAGAACAACGATTTTCTGAAGATGCCTTGCGTTTGCTACGTATGGTGCGTTTTGCTGTTAAATATGACATGGATATTGCGGAAGAAACATGGCGGGCAGCAGAATCTGCAGCATCACTTATAAATAAACTGAGCCGGGAACGAGTAGGCGTTGAACTAATGCGGATATTAGAAACGGCTAATGTCGGGCGCGGTTTATGGATATTACATGAATTAGGTATGCTGGTACTCATATTACCAGAATTAGCTGGTACTGAACGGTTAAGGCAGGGGAAGAGCGGGGCACCTACCTTACTTGACCATTCAATACAAGCGGCAGCATGTTGTCAAGCAGCTTCGTTAGTACGTTTGGCAGCATTGCTGCACGATGTAGGGAAAATGTCCACCCGTACAGTAACAACCACCGGACGGGTTATGTTTCCCAAACACGGAGAACACAGTGCACAGTTAGCCGCACAAGCACTACGCCGCTTACGTTTGGACAGAGCATCAATTGAGTACGTTCAAACGCTCATCCGCCATCACATGTGGAGTGGTTCGCTACAACTGGCTACTATGCGCCGCTGGTTGGCCAGGTATGGCGAGAATTGGGTTGGCGATCTAATGAAGTTGTGGCAAGCAGATTATTGGGCCAGCGGCGGTAGCGGGCAGCCGCCATGGTTGGCAACGGTAGCTGAAAATTGGCAACGACTCATAACTGAAGAGGGTACATTGACGCAATCTCGTTTAGCAGTAAATGGCGATCATATTATGGCATATTTAGAAATTGAGCCTGGCCCGATAGTGGGGCGATTATTAACCGGATTATACGATTATGTTTTAGAAGATCCGCAGCGTAACACCGTATCCGTTCTATTGACAGAAGCAAAGCGACTCTTTCAACAAGAAAAGCTATAAGGTGTAGTGACAGGGAGAAGGCGAGTCGGCGTTGAATAAGTGTAGTAACGGCAATCATTCATATGCCGACATACTGTGCGAGGGGTGGTCTCCCATGAACCAGCAAGCGATCGCAGAGTTTGTACAAGCGGTGAGAGGTTTTGGTCCTGTACGTGCCAAGTACTTACCACGCAATGGTAAGGGGCAACGTCTGACAGGTGCAGCGGTTACCGCAAGCGACGCTGCGATCATTATTCACAGTGGTGAAGGAGAAATCGCGGTTCCTTTTCAGCAGATTGAGCACATTTCATTTGCAACTGACGACAACAAGTTTTTCGTTCGCATGCAGGATGCTATGGTAGAGTTGCGCCCCGATAACGACTAAGCGACCGTTGTTAACCAATAGCTAGCATGCGTTCTACAGATAAACGCGCCTTGGCGGCTACATCATCGGGAACCACAATGTGGTATACCTCTTCTTGTAGGCTGCGCAGCGTTTTCTCTAAGGTGATCAATTTCATATATTGGCATACCATTTCAGGGCTAATTGGGTGAAATTGTTTGCTGGGGTTATCGCGGCGCAGCGGGTGCAAAATACCGGTTTCTGTAGCTACAACAAAGTCAGATGCTGGCGAAGAACTAGCATGTTTAAGCATACCAGAAGTAGATAATACAAAGGTTTGCACATCGGGCAGTAGGCCAGCCGCCAAAGCGTCAAGGCAATGCGAAACGCAGCCGCACTCCGGATGAATAAGCAGCTGAGCATCTGGGTGGGCCGCGCAGGCTACTTCTACATCGGCTGGGCGGATAGCGGCGTGAACGTGGCATTCGCCTAGCCATATATGCATATTTTGCCGACCAGTCATTCTTTTAACATAACTACCTAAAAACATATCAGGGCAGAAAAGAACTTCCTTTTCAGCAGGAATTGATTCGACAACTTGCACAGCATTACTGGAAGTGCAGCAAATATCGGTTTCAGCCTTTACTTCTGCTGACGTATTAACGTATGAGACAACAACAGCTCCGGGGTGCTCTGCTTTCCAAGCGCGCAATTCGGCTGCGGTAATGCTTTCCGCTAACGAGCAACCAGCTTGCATATCGGGGAGGAGCACCTTGCGGTGTGGTGAAAGAATGGCTGCTGTTTCAGCCATAAAGTGGACGCCACAAAATAGAATAATATCTGCTTTGGAATTAGCAGCTAACCGTGCAAGCTGCAATGAGTCACCAACATAATCAGCTACATCCTGTACTGGGGCAATGGTGTAGTTATGTGCTAAAATAACGGCATTTTTACTAGTTGCAAGCTGGCGAATCTCTTTTTGCAGGCTAGTGTTATTTTGTTGTGCTGACAAACCCAACACACTCCCAACCGATATTTTGAAACTAGTTTGGCATCAATTATAGCATAATCAGGCTCCGGTTGGGAGAAGTGAAGAGGGATTAATACACATTGATGATAATTGTTCAGCTGGTACAGGAGGGCTTAGCAAGTAGCCTTGTACTTCATCGCAATTATGAGAACGTAAAAAATCAAGTTGGGCTTGGGTTTCAACGCCTTCGGCTACTACTCTCATTTTTAAGCTATGCGCCAGCGCGATAACCGCCGCAACTATCGATTGATCATCATCTGCATTGGCTAAATTGCGTACAAAGCTACGATCGATTTTAAGCGATTGAATTGGTAAACGCCTCAGGTGGGATAAAGAAGAGTAGCCGGTGCCAAAATCATCTATGGCGATTTGAATACCCATATCGCGTAATTTGCGTAAGGTTTGGGCGGTCATCTCTACATTTTGCAAAGCAGTGGTCTCGGTAATCTCTACTTCTAGGTTGGAAGGGGGTAGACCGATCTTATCCAACATTGAACTTAAAAAGGCGGGTAAATTTTCTTGCGCAAACTGACGTGCTGATAAGTTTACGCTTAATCTCCAACCATCTTCAGTATATTTCTGCCAAAACCTAGCTTGCTCACAAGCTGTTTGCAGTACCCATTCACCAATAGGTAAAATCAAGCCTGTTTCTTCTGCTAGTTCAATGAAAACACCTGGTAACACAAGGCCAGCTTCGGGCTGTAACCAACGGACAAGGGCTTCTGTACCTGTTAGTGCACCATCCGATAAACGAATAATAGGTTGATAATGTAATACTAATTCGCGACGGGGTACAGCGTGGCGCAGACGGTTCTCCAATATCAATAAATCAAAGGCTTTGGCGTTCATGGCCGGACTATACATGTGATAACGGTCGCGGCCAGCTTCTTTGCTGCGGTAAAGTGCAGTATCGGCGTTTTTTAACAAGGTGAGGGCGTCGTCACCATCTAATGGGTAGATGCTAATACCTATGCTGGTGGTAACATGCAGCTCATGACCTTCAATATGAAACGGTGGCCTTAATATTTCCTGAATGCGTTTGGTCACCGAAATAACACCATCGGCCTGGTTTAACTGCAATAGTAAGGTAAATTCATCGCCGCCCAAACGGGCAATGGTATCTCCTTCGCGAATGCATTTTAATAGCCGTAAGGATACCATTTGCAATAGTTTATCACCCAGGTGGTGGCCTAAGGAGTCGTTAATGTTTTTAAAGTTATCGAGATCTAAAAACATTACACCAAGAATTTGGCCAGTACGCCGTGCATTAGCCAGGGCTTGGTTCAAGCGATCGTTAAATAAGTAGCGGTTAGGCAAGCCAGTGAGAGCATCGTGGTAGGCTTGATACCATATGGTTTGCTCGAGCTGTTTACGGTCGGTAATATCGCGGGTTATACCCTCATAATAAAGGACCTCGCCATGGTCACCGTAAATCACCCATGAGGTAATTTCGACCCAAATCTCACTGCCGTCTTTTCGACGTAATCTGGTGGTGAATGAGCTATTACGTTCAGCAGCATCCCGTCGCTCGGATTGGTCAAAGTAAACATCGCGAGCAATGTTTACATTTAATAATTCTTCTTTGCTGCTATATCCTAAAATGCGTACCAAGGCAGGGTTTACATCAATATACCTGCCATCGGGCGTGCTTCTATAAATACCGTCAAGTGAATTTTCAAACACAGATTTGTAATCCACCTGGCGTTCATGTCGGCTATTTGTACTTTTGTTCAACCCTCGTACACCTCTCATTACTACCGGGGGATGAGTTTAATAAAGAACTACATGTAAAGAAACACATGTGAAAATTCGATAATCATATTGGCATTACCTGCCAAAAATCAAAGAAATAACCCTTCGGATACATATCGACAACGAATAGCAGCACCTTTAGTGTTGGCATCAAATACCAGGTTGAGGTATGATGAAGACATGCTTATACGCTCGGATGCTCGTGGAGGCGGTCAGCACCGTTATGGATGTTTACCGAAGACTTAAGCCCTATTACTGGAAACACCGTTACATTGGTATGGCTATGCTGTTCTTTGTAATATGTATAGCAGCCTTAGGTATTGTAAGACCTAATTTGCAAAGACTTATTGTTGATGATGTAATTGTGGCCGGTCACCAACAGATGGCCAATCCCAATTACACCCAAGGTCTGCCTCCAGCAGTTAGTAAACTTCCTTTGCTGGCCCTAAGCATTGTTGGTGTTGCTGTTATATGCGGTTTTTGTCAATACATGCGCCGTTATTTAGGGCATGTTTTTGGCACCAATGCTATCTATGAATTGCGCAACGCTTTATATGAACGTTTGCAGTCCTTCTCCTTTAAATACTACGACACAGCGCAAACGGGCGATTTGATGTCCCGATTGACTGGTGATGTTGAGGTATTCCGTCGGTTTTTGGCCTTTGGTTTCGCTGGTTTGCTAGAAATTATTTTGGTTTTTTGTTTTGGCCTGACCACAATGCTGATTATGAATTGGCGCCTTACTTTATTGGTGCTAATTTTCATGCCGTTTTTGGCGGCGCTTACAAATCGATTTCGTCGTCAGATACACCCCTCTTATACTCGTGTGCGTGAAGCTATGGCCGATATGAGCACATTGGTACAGGAGAGTATAACTGGTATACGCACTGTTAAATCGTTTACCCGAGAGCCGCATCAAATCAATCTTTTTGCTGATCGAGTGCGGATATTGGTCCGTTGTCATATGGATGCCATACGCGTTTCATCCCGCTTTTTCCCACTTATGGAGCTAATGGGTAGCATAGGTGTGTTAATTCTCATCTATTTTGGTGGTAGGGCGGTAATTACCGAGCAAATGACTATTGGTTCTTTGGTGGCCTTTTTTAGTTTGATTTGGTTTGTTATTGGTCCGGTGCAGCAGTTAGGTTACGAAGTGAACAACTATACCAACTCTATAGCTGCCGGAGAACGTTTATTAGAAGTGCTTAATACACCTCGTGATATACGTGATAAACCGCATGCTACTCCTATTGGCCGTATAAACGGGCGTGTTGAGTTTAAAAACGTTACTTTTGCCTATAGCAAAGATATAGTAGCTTTGAAGAACATCAATTTGTGCGTCGAACCAGGTACAGTGTTAGGTGTGTTGGGGCCCACAGGTGCCGGGAAATCTACATTAGTTAGCTTGATTCCACGCTATTACGATGTTACCAGCGGTAGTGTTTTAGTAGATGGCCGCGATGTACGGTGCATCACTTTGGATAGTTTACGGCAACAAGTAGGTATTGTCTTCCAAGATACATTTCTATTTTCTACCACTATCAAAGAGAATATTAGCTTTGCTCGTCGCCATGCCTCAATGGCAGAAGTAGAGACGGCAGCACGTCTGGCATCTGCACATGATTTTATTATGGAAACCCCGGACGGTTACGATACTCTGGTAGGCGAAAGAGGGCTAGGCCTTTCAGGTGGGCAAAAACAACGTATCGCAATTGCTCGGGCCATTCTTGCTGATCCGCGCATTTTAATACTGGATGATGCTACAGCTAGTGTTGATATGGAGACCGAGCATGAGATTCAAGAGGCTTTAAAAACGTTGATGCGTGGTCGGACCACCATTATTATTGCCCATCGCGTTTCATCAGTTATGAATGCTGATAATATTATAGTGCTTGATCACGGAGGCCTCGTAGAGCAGGGAACCCATGCCGAATTATTAGCATTGGATGGCATTTATCGGCGTGTTTACGATGTACAGTTTGCCGATTATACCAGTATGCAGCGACAAATGCTTGGTTAGCAAAGGTGATAATATGACGCGCCATATATCGCAACGATTTGTATATCCTGACGACCGGGCGATAGTTCGCCCCTTTGAATGGCGTCAGATTTATCGTCTACTCGGGTATATGAAACCTCACATTCGCCTGACTATTTCTGCGTTCATTGTCACTATGGTTGGGGTAGCAACCCGTTTACTGATCCCGTTCTTAATTGCCAAGGCAATAGATGAGGCCATAGCCAGCCATAATCTAAAAATGCTGCAAGGCATTGTATTAATATTACTAACGCTTCACCTTATACAATACGCGGCCGGGCGTTTGCGGATGTTACTCACCAACTGGGCTGGGCAACTTGCCTTGCGTGATCTGCGTCAACAGTTATTCGCCCATGTTACCAATCTTTCTTTTGAATTTTATGATAGGCGCTCAGCCGGTTCCATTTTGGTACGCATTGTAAACGATGTTAACGCACTGCAAGACTTATTAACAAACGGCGTAGTGAATACGCTGATGGATATCCTCGTAATTATTGGCATCACTATTATTATGTTTTCATTGCATTGGCAACTGGCCCTGGCAGCTATGTCAGTAGTACCAATTATGTTTTTGTTATCTACGCGAGTCCGAGGTGCAATTCGCCGTAACTGGCGAGAGGTTCGCATGCGTTCAGCGCGCATTAATTCCCATCTTAATGAGGCAATACAAGGCATGCGAGTTACCGAAGCCTTTGTACAAGAACGTGAGAATCAGGAATTTTTCAATTATATGAATAACGATTACCGAGAAACATTCAATCGATCCAGTAAGGTATCTGATGTTTTTCATCCGTTAGTTGAAGTGACGGGCTCCGTGGGAGTGTGCATTGTCTATTGGTTCGGTGCAACATTATGCTTGCGTGGCGAGATGTCTGTAGGTATGCTGGTAGCCTTTACTTCGTACATGAACCAATTTTGGCAGCCAATTTCACGCCTAGGAAACCTTTACAACCAGCTACTACAGGCCATGGCGTCTAGTGAACGTATTTTTGAGTATTTAGATACAAAACCAACTGTAGTTGAACTGCCGAATGCGAAGCATCTACCAACATTGCGCGGAGATGTTTGCTATAAAGATGTATACTTTTCATACACGAAAAATCGCCATGCCTTGCACGGTGTCTCTTTATCGGTGGCGTCCGGGCAAACGGTAGCTTTGGTAGGACCTACTGGTTCAGGTAAAACAACAATGGTCAATTTATTATGCCGTTTCTACGATGCTACCAGTGGTTCGGTCACGGTAGATGGTTTTGATGTACGTGATGTTATTTTAGCCAGTCTGCGTTCGCAAATAGGGGTAGTATTACAAGATGCTTTCCTTTTTTCTGGAACAATTATTGACAATATCCGTTATGGCAAGCTAGAGGCTAGTGATGATGAAGTAATAGCAGCGGCTCAAATAATTGGCGCCGACGAGTTCATTACAAGTATGCCTCGCGGTTATTACACTAAGGTGAATGAGAGAGGTAGCGGGTTATCGCAAGGGCAGCGACAGCTAATCTCTTTCACCAGAGCAATCTTGCATGACCCGCGCATTCTTGTGCTAGATGAAGCAACTGCTAGCATAGATACGGAAACCGAGTTACATATTCAAAAGGCAATGCAAAAATTGTTACGGGGGCGCACTTCTTTTGTTGTAGCGCATCGACTTTCAACTATTCGCAACGCCGATTTAATTGTAGTGCTAGACCACGGACGTATTGTCCAAACAGGCAACCACGATAGTTTAGTTAACGAACCGGGTATTTATCACGATCTAGTACAAGCCCAGTTCTTGAGGTGCAGTTGAATGAGCGGCATGGGAACATTAGTAAATATGGTAGCAATTATAGTAGGGGCAGGTATTGGTTTATTAGCGAGTGCCCGTTTACCTAAGCGAGTAACCGAAATAACCCTGCAGGCCATGGGTGGGGTGACGCTACTAATTGGTATACAAATGGCACTGACCGCGCAAGGAAGCGCACAGGTATTGGTGATTCTTTTATCCTTAGTTATTGGTAGCATTCTTGGCGAATTTATGGATATTGAAGGTTGGTTAGCTCGGTTAGGTGCTCTATTGGAACTAAAAATTAATAGTAAACGCGCCGTAACTTCTGATGCTGATAGTAACGACTCGCGGTTTGCCCGCGGTTTTGTAGCTGCCAGTTTGCTGTTTTGCGTAGGGCCAATGGCAGTATTAGGTGCTTTGCAAGATGGTTTACAAGGTGATAGTACGATTCTGTTCACCAAATCAGCGCTCGATGGCGTTGCATCTATTGCTATGGGGGCAGCATTAGGGCCGGGAGTAATGCTATCTGTTGCGTCGGTTGGTATATATCAAGGTACACTCACAGCATTAGCCAGCTTAGCTCGGGTGTTTATGACTGAACCAGTGGTAGCAGCGATCACCAGTTGCGGTGGAATCATTATAATGGGTATTGCCGTGAATATATGGGATCTAAAGCATATTCGTGTGGGTAATATGTTACCTGCTCTGCTTATAGCGGGTTTAATGGCAGCTGCTGCTACTCGTTGGGGATTGGTATAAACTTGGAGCAAGGTAGGGCTTAACAAAGGTAGCAAATCATGTTAGAGTATTAATAAGTTCCAAACATAAATTTATTATTTAGGGGTCCGGTGCCTCATGGTAGCTGTACCAGTCGCAGAAGGAGATTTAGAGCTAAAACCTACTACTTGGTGGGCCCGCTTGTTATTTTTCTTTCCCTTGGCTTTAACGCAATTTCTTATTACTATTTCACATACTATTATCAACAGTGGTTTAGCCCGTTTGCCTCAGCCGGAGATTTCTATAGCGGCTTACTCAGTGGCTAAAAGCGTAATGCATTTAGCCCAAAATCCATCAATGATGGTACGGCAGGTAGCTGTATCTTTGGTTACTCATAAACAATCTTACGCTGTGGTAAAACGCGTTCTCGACATATTAACCCTAGCTATGTGTGTTTTACTTGGTATTTTGGGCTGGACACCTATGGGGCAATGGGTATTGAGCGACATTATGGGCCTCTCGGGTTTGACTTTGGAGCAGTCGACCTGGGCGTTACGTGTTTTTATGTTTTTCCCCATAACTTCTGTTACTCGTAATTTATATCAAGGTATGGCCATTTTGGGTAATAACAATGTTGTCGTCCCCATAGCCACGAGCATTAGGTTGGCCACCTTATTGGGGCTTTTAGCAGCTCTCATCCGTTGGACACAACTACCTGGTGCGCTGATAGGTGCTATTGCTTTTACGGTTACCATGGCCGTAGAAGCTGCCATATTATGGTTAGCAAGTAGGCATACCATCACTGAGTTACCACAACGAAAGTCAGCAGAAACACCACTTACCATGTCGACAGTTTTCCGTTTTTACTGGCCATTGATGATTGCTGCCATGTTGGGAGCAGCTACTATACCAGCAGTAAATGGTGCTTTAGCCCGCGGTGAGCGTCCTGAGATGCAGATAGCTGCTTTTGCCATTGCCTGGAACCTCTCATTTCTGGTGGTAAGCCCCGCCAATATGATGCACCAGGTAGCCCTTGCCTTCACTAAAGATGATGACAAGTTGAGTTACAAACAAACGGCTTTTTTCGCTTTATCAATAGGAATGGTATTAACAATCACTCAAGCAATAATGGCCTTTACTCCATTGGCGCCTGTAGTTTTGGGCTCGGGTGTTGGTGCTTCCGCCGATTTATTACCACCAGCAATTGGTTGTATGCAAGCATTGGTATTATTGCCGTTAACCAGAGTGTGGCGTGAGTATTCATGGGGTGTTTTAATGCGCAAACATTTAACAGGAAGCATTAGCTCAGCGCGCACTATAAACATGCTATGCTGCCTAGGGGTACTAATTGCCGCATTGTTAGCTGGTCTTGGCCCGGCGGCAGTGATGGCAGGGTGGGCAATTGTAGCCGGCGAAGTTGTGGAATGTTGCTTATTACACTACAGGTTACAACGAGTGTGGCGTATGGAAGGAAGCGCTTACCTTGGAAGGGAAACAATAAAGCACACATAAAATACCCGCTTGGTTTAAGGAGGACTTTGCATGAATGATATCGGGTTTGGCATTGTCGGTTGTGGGGCAATATCGGCCGCACATATACACGCGGTTAAAGCCACTCCAGGCGCTCGGTTGGTCGCTGTGGCTGATGTAGTTAAAGAGCGGGCAGAAAGCGTGGCTAGTAAACATGGATGTGATGCGTACGATGATTACAAAGAAATGTTGAAACGCCCTGATATTCATGTGATTAATGTGTGTACAGGTAGTGGCATTCACATGGAACCAGCTGTAGCCGCAGCAAAAGCTGGTAAGCATGTTGTGGTGGAAAAACCACTGGAAGTAACACTAGAGCGTGCAGATGCTATTATTAATGCGTGCCGGGATAACAATGTCAAATTGGCTTGTATTTTTCAATCCCGCTTTGCCGATAAGAGCCAGTGGTTATACAAAGCAGTAGAGGAAGAACGTTTTGGACGGCTGGTATTAGCCGATGCTTATATTAAATGGTACCGTTCGCAGGAGTATTACGATCAAGGCGCGTGGCGTGGCACTTGGCGTTTCGATGGTGGCGGCGCGCTAATAAATCAAGGCATCCACTCCATTGATGTGATGCAGTGGATCATGGGCCCTGTTCTCTCCGTACAAGCTTATACTGCTTGCTTGGCACACGAAAGGGTAGAAGTAGAAGATACAGCGGTGGCAATACTGCGTTTCGCTAGTGGCGCACTAGGCGTAATTGAAGGGGCAACATCAATATACCCAGGTTATCCGCGTCGTCTAGAAATCCACGGTTCAAAAGGTAGTTGCGTAATAGTAGATGATAAAATTGAAGAGTTACATAGTGATAGTTATAGCGAGGAAGAAATAGCGCAGCTAAAAGCGAACGGCACTGCTGGTCAAAAAACCAAAGCTTTCCAAGATCCTATGGCATTTTCTTTTGAAGGGCACAGAAGGCAGATAAAGGACTTGGTAGAATGCATACATACTGGTAGAACGCCGTTGGTTGACGGGTTGCAAGCCCGCAAATCGGTAGAGATTATTATGGCCATATATGCATCAGCCATTTCCGGACGGCAAGTGAACCTGCCACTGAGTGTAGATCCGGAAGAAATTAGGCAAATTCACGCCAAATATAAAT
>CAYMKM010000008.1:0-21853 GCA_964390985.1 uncultured Clostridia bacterium
ACAATCATTCGATTGCCAGTTTACCGCATCCTACCACATTAGTATACCGGGAGGAGTGCGAAATGAGTATAGCTCATTGTATAACTAAACAGCTTTGCCGAGTACCCATATAGCAGCCGGTGCAATAGCCAAGCTAATAGGTAAGGTGCCTACTATTTGCCCGTCAGCTTGTACTGGTAAAGGCGGGCCAGTGATAGTCATAGAACAACCGCGAGTGTATGTGCACTTGGGATGGGAAATATGACTACCGGTAAACAACCTGGGTAAAGTGGCCAGAATATCGAGTTTGGCTAGATCTCCAGCAATGCAGATATCTAGCAAGCCGTCGGTGAGCTCTGCTTTTGGACAGATTCTCAACCCACCTCCATAATACTGACCATTACCGGCTGCCACCAACAAACAACGTTGTCTTATGGCGGGCTTATTATCTATAAAAATTTCTAAGGGAGCGTTGTGGAAGTTCTTTAGGGTAGTGAAGACTGATAATAAGTAGGGTACCACACCATGCACTTTTTTGAAGCGTTTGTTGGTAGTATCGGCTACTACTGCGTCGAAACCGACACTGGCAGCATTAAGAAAAGGTCGGCCATTAAGGAGGCCGACATCTATTTGATGTCGATAATTGGACGCCAATAAGGCGATAATATCAGGTATATGGCGAGGTAAGGAGAGTGCGCGGGCAAAATCGTTACCAGTACCGGCCGGAACGCAACCTAAAGCGGTGGTGCTGTTCATTAATGCAGGTACCATTTCATGCAGAGTGCCATCGCCACCAACGCCAATACAGGCTGTGTACCCAGCTGCAACAGCCTGAGTAGCCAATTCAGTAGTATGCCCGGGAGCTTGAGAAAAAACATAATCGTATTTAATATTTGAGCTGGCTAATTGGTGTTGTAAATCATGCCAAATGCGTAGGGCCTTGCCGCGACCAGCCACTGGGTTGATTATAAAAAAAGATGCCATGGTGGCCCTCCTTTTGTTTTACGTATAGTTCGCCGCGTTGGGCATCCGCTCCTACCATACAATGGAAGGAGCTATACAATAGGTGTCGAAGCCCACATGTTAGGAATTGGTGTTTGATGCGAGGTGTAAAAATGAGCAAACTACTGGAAGGCAAGCGGGGGCTTATACTTGGTGTATTAAACAAATACAGCATTGCCTGGGCTATTGCTCAAGCTGCAAGCGCACAAGGTGCCCAATTGGCACTTACATACTTAAACGAACGGGTAGAAGAAGGCGTGCGCAAACTGGCTAGTAGCTTAGCCTCCCCGTTAATATTACCTTGCGATGTTACCAGGGATGCAGAAATTGCCGCTGCGATGGAAACCATTGAAAAAGAGTTTGGTGAACTCGATTTTTTGGTACATAGCGTAGCGTATGCACCCGCCGCTGATCTAGAGGTACCAGTAGCACAAGTGTCGCGGCAAGGGTATTTAACAGCGCATGAAATTAGTGCCTTTTCGCTGGTGCCGTTGGCGCGGGGTGTTGCGCCGCTCATGAAGAACGGTGGTAATATACTAGCTATGACGTACTTGGGTGCAGAAAAGGTGATACCCGGATATAACATCATGGGTGTGGCCAAAGCCTCATTAGAAGCTTGTGTGCGTTATCTAGCCTATGATTTAGCGGTTACGAATATCAGGGTGAACGCTATTTCAGCAGGACCAATTAATACAGCGGCTGCTCGAGGTGTAACCGGCTTTACACAAATGCGCCAGCTGCATGGAGAACGGGCACCTTTGGGTAATGTGACAGCTGAACAAGTGGCAAATGCGGCAGTGTTTTTGTTATCGCCTATGTCGGGCGGGGTGACCGGCGAAGTTCTACATGTTGACGGTGGTTATCACATAATGGGCATGTAATGAGTACAGGAGGGCTTGAGTAGTGCAAAAAGCAAAAGTGCGTTCAGGCATAGAACTAGTTATTGTGGAGAATGAAGCGGAGTTTGCCAAGGCAGCTGCGGATAAAGTTAGCGAGTTGTTAAAACAAAAGCCTAATGCAGTTCTAGGATTACCAACTGGTAGCACTCCGGAAACTATGTATGCTGAGCTGGTACGAAGGTATAAAGCTGGCTTGCTCGATTTTGGCCAGGTAACCACATTTAATTTAGATGAATATGTGGGTTTATCGGATACACATCCGCAATCGTATCACAGCTTTATGAAAAAGCATTTGTTTGATGGCGTTAATATACCTAGCGAAGCAAGACATTTACCATCAGGTGAAACAGAACCGCCAGAAGAGTCAGCAGCCGCCTATGAAGCTTTGTTAAATAAGCTAGGTCCTATTGATTTAATGATATTAGGTATTGGTACAAATGGTCATATTGGGTTTAACGAGCCTGGTACACCGTTTGATAGCCGTGTTCATATTACTTCACTGGCACCTTCTACCATTCAGGCAAACTCGCGGTTTTTCAGCGATGAGAACGAAGTGCCAAGAGAAGCTGTTACTACGGGAATTGGCAATATACTAGAGGCTCGGCAGATCATGTTGCTGGCTAAAGGCGAAAGCAAAGCTGAGGCTATTGCCGCCACACTGCAGGGCGAAGTTACCATTGAAGTACCGGCCTCTGCTTTACAACAACATAACAATGTTTACGTGGTGGTAGATAAAGCTGCTGCTTCACTGTTAAAGCTAGAGTAGCGGCGGCAGGCGCTAGTAAGAATGGCGTTGATCAATTCGTTGTAATTTATACCTGCGGCTGCCGCTTGCATTGGTAGCAAGCTACAGTCTGCTAACCCAGGTAGGGGGTTTATCTCTAGAAAATAGGGATGTCCTGCCGTATCCATGCGAACATCGACACGACTTACGTCGAGGCAGCCTACAGCTTTGTGGGCTGCCAATGCTATATTGGTTAATTGTTGCACCTCAGAAGGGCTTAATGCGGCTGGGCAAATTAACCTTTCTAGATTGGCGCTCTTTGTTTCAAAAGAGTAAACGAAGTCAGTTGAAGCTAGTGTATCACCTGGTACTACTTCCATAATGGGCAAGGCCACAGGCGGGTTGTTACCAATAACGCCAATGGTGAACTCTCGCCCAGGCAAAAATGGCTCAATTAGCGCAGGCTGTTGGTATATTTGGGTAACCCAACGGACGCGTTCTATGAGTTGATTTTGGTCTTCTACCCGAGAATTACCGCGTATGCCTTTGCTTGAACCTTCCGTGTTAGGTTTAACAAAAACAGGGAAAGATTGAATATCTTCCAGTTCATCTTCGCTATGCACTACCCACGATTTGGATACGGGTACTCCGGCTGCACAAACTACACATTTGCATACAGCTTTATCCAGGCAGATGCCCAAACATAATGCATCCGACCCAGTATATGGTATCTCCAGATACTCCAATATGGCGGGAATTAAAGATTCACGGTTACGTCCGCACCAACCCTCAGCAATGTTAAAAACAATGTCTGGTGAATCTTGTTGGAGCCTAGCCACAAGTTGCTTGTTAAATGGTAGGTAGATCACTTGATGGCCCAAGCTAACCAGTGCGTTAGCAATTCTTTCTACGGTGGCAATCTCTTCGCATTCGGCCGCCCAATCATCAGTACGGTCACCTGTAGGCGAGTCTACTTTCAGGTTGTAAGTTAAACCAACACGCAAGGGCATGATGTATCGCCAACCTCAATAGGTAATATGTTTTGATTGTAATATTCCCGTAGTAAAGAAGCTAAAGCCTTATAAGCCAATGTGATAGCTTTTTGACATATATGAGGGGATCTCGTGCAATAGTGGTAGCAAGACGAAGCGAAGAGGTTGTTATCGCGCTGGCAAGCCGTGAGTCGTGATTATCATACAGTTCGCAGCTCAACCCCGCCAATTACTACTGCGGTGTTAAGACCAGATAAAGGAGTATCAAAGCGAATATCAACTTTCGTTGTTCCAGTTGGTGCATTACTAGTGCGGGCTTTTAGTTCAGTCCAAGTATCGTGTGTAAGACTCTTGGCAGGAACAAACATGGTTAAAGCGGGGCTCATAAAATTACCGTAATTATCGACCCAACGTAACCGAATTACTACAGGGCTGTTAACTTTATTATGTTGCCCACGTAAGCGAACTGTAAGTTCTAGTTTTTCCCAGCGACGAGCCGAATTGGTTTGGCTTAGAAAAGAGCGATTGTTATTGAGGCAGGCAGCACCGCCATCTACCAGTGTTACCAGGAAAGACTCCCAGCAATTGAGGCCGGATGTGAATAGGGAGTTTTTGATTTTATTTGCGGGCATGGAGCGCCGAGCGGGTGGCGTTTTTTTTCGGCGACGCAACAATTAACACTCCTCATTTAGTGGCCTATCTTTAGGTTAAGCATGTGAGGGTAAGTTGGGTATAGGAATAGAATCCTATTTATTAGGTGGCGTAGATGAAAAAGCGCGTGGTAGTAGAGCATACCACGCGCTTATAATTTCAACCCTTGATCTTATTTTCCAGTACATCGGCTAGTGTTAAGCTACCTAGCTCTTTTAATTCGTAGTGCACCCGCACGGATGGTTTTTGTATCTTTAGTACCCGTCCCAGATCAATGGGAGTGCCAATTACAGCTACATCAGCGGGCGTATTATTAATGCTTTGCTCTAGTTCGCGTATTTGCTGAGGACCGTAGCCCATAGCAGGTAGCAAATCAGCCAGGTGGCTATACTTCTTAAATGTTGTCTGTAAAGACCCTACCGCATAAGGGCGAGGATCAATCAGGTTAGCCTGAGCGTTACGGGCGGCAATAACCCCTGCACCGTAGGCCATTCCACCATGTGTGAGAGTGGGACCATCCTCTACGACAACTACGTTTTTGCCGCGGATAGCTTCCGGATCATCAACGGTAATAGGCGATGCAGCCTCAATAATGATCGCTTTTGGGTTGATTTCGGTTGCTGTTTTGCGCACAGCCGCCACTTGCTCGGTAGTGGCTGAATCCACCTTATTAATAATAATAACATCGGCCATACGTAGGTTTGTTTCGCCAGGGTGGTATGAAGTTTCATGGCCTGCTCGATGCGGATCGACCACAGTGATTGACAGGTCGGAATGGTAAAACGAGAAGTCGTTATTCCCACCATCCCACAAAATAACATCAGCTTCAGCTTGCGCTTGTTCAAGAATAGCACCGTAATCAACGCCAGCGTAGACAATATTACCTCTGTCTATATGAGGCTCATATTCTTCGCGCTCTTCAATTGTGCACTTATGCCGGTCTAAATCGGCATAGGTGGCAAACCGTTGTACAGCTTGCTCCTCTAGCTTGCCGTATGGCATTGGATGGCGAATTACAACAACTTTAAGTCCTTTTTGAGTAAGAATTTCGGCCACTCGCCGGGTAGTTTGACTCTTACCAGCGCCTGTACGCACTGCTGTAACAGAGATTACGGGCACCTTTGCTTTAATCATGGTATGCCCAGGACCTAACAAACGAAAATCGGCACCACAGGACATAGCCTGTGAGGCAATATGCATAACATTTTCGTGTGTTACATCGCTGTAAGCAAAAACAACTTCATCTACTTGGTGCTCGCGGATGATGTTAGGCATCTGGGATTCTGCCAAAATGGGAATGCCATCAGGGTAACCTTCACCAGCCAAAACAGCGGGGTAAAGGCGTCCTTCAATATCGGGTATTTGCGTAGCAGTAAACGCCACAACCCGATAAGCAGGATTGTTTCGGTAGTAGGTGTTAAAGTTGTGAAAATCTCGACCAGCGGCCCCCAAAATTAACACTCTAACGGGTTTGTGGCCGTTGGCACTGCTTGGTAATGCGGTCATAATAACCACTCCACTCATTATAGAAAACTAACATAAATGAATACCAGATCCGATGCCTGACTCCTGCTAGTTGAGCAGCTTTTGAGACAGCTTTTCGTTGGTATAGTGAATTAACTTGCATAGCAGATAGTTAGACGCGATGATGTACATGTTGAAAGGGGCAGGTTTATATTGTCGGTGGCGAAGGTTGCTGGTGGAGAAGCAAAAATATCTGTAACATCGCGAGTGTTATCACTGGCTTGGCCTGCTATTGTAGAACAAACACTAGCAATGACAGTTGGCATTGCAGATACTGCCATGGTGGGGCGAATAGGTGCGTATGCGCTAGCTTCTGTGGGCTTAGGTGCCCAGGTTATGATGGTAGCTATCACGGTGTTCGCTGCTATTAGCACAGGTACTACCGCACTCGTAGCGCGTTGCATCGGTGCGGGTGAAAAGGAAGAAGCTTGCCGCGTCGCCCGGCAATCACTGGTGTTGGGTGTGAGCATTGCTGTCGCCACCAGCGCAGCGTTATTGATATGGGCTCCGCAAGTAGTTCACCTGCTGTTTAGGCGGTCTGAGCCCCATGTGCTGGCTAACGCCTGCATTTATGTGCGAATTGTGGGCGCAGCCCTCATTCCAAACTTTCTTATGATTATTATGAACAGCATTCTACGCGGTTCTGGAGATACAAAGACACCCATGCGGGTGATGGCTATTGTTAATGTGATAAATGTCTCCCTTAATTACTTGCTTATTTTTGGTCATGGCCCTTGGCCAGCCATGGGAGTAAAGGGAGCGGCACTCGCTACTGCCTTGGCTCAATTGACTGGGGGTTTATTGTTAACCAGAATTATGTTCTCCGGTCGTAAAATCATACATCTACACTGGCGCGACAATTACCGACCACATATGCAAACGATCAAACGGGTATTGCGGGTTGGTGTTCCCGCCGGTATAGAGCAGGCGGTTATGCGAATTGGGCAAGTTAGTTACACCATCATTGTCTCCTCGTTAGGCACGGTTGCATATGCTGCTCACCAAATTGCACTTAATGCGGAATCGCTCTCTTTTATGCCAGGTTTTGGCTTTGCTTTGGCAGCTACTACTTTAGTGGGGCAGGCGTTGGGTGCTGGCGATACTGAAGAAGCAGGGAGATCCGGATGGCAAGCAGCAAAGCTGGCTGCTTTAATTATGGGTGCTATTGGCGTACTGTTTTTCCTGTTTCCCAGCAAGTTTGTCTCTATCTTTACGCCAGATAAAGATGTGATAGCCAATAGTGCACAGGTATTACGTATAGTGGCCATTGCTCAACCCTTTTTAGCCTTAAATATGGTATTGGCTGGTGGCTTGCGGGGAGCTGGGGACACCCGTACTATTATGTTTATTACTGGCATTGGAGTGTGTGGTGTCCGCTTGGTGTTGGCTTATACACTCGTTAGTTTGGGTTACGGGTTAGTTGGCGCCTGGGTGGCGATGGTGGTTGATTTAATAATGCGCAGTTGCTTTTTACTGTGGCGTTTTCATCACGGAGGTTGGAAGCATATTCGAGTGTAGAAGAGGGGGTAGGGTAATGTGGTCCGGCGACAAGATTATACGTCGTTACCTAGTCGGACCCCAACAGCAGTGGGCCTTTATCCCACCACCACCTAGCTGGGCTCCTTCTCCTATACCAAGTACATCAATGTACTTACATGTACCGTTCTGTCGTAATTGCTGTCCGTACTGCCCTTATACCAAAGTACCTTATGACGAATCGTTAGTGGCACCATTTACCCGAGCAGCTATTGCTGAAGTCAACTGGTGGGCACAAGCTATTGGCCCTGCTAAAATAACCAGCATATACATAGGTGGTGGCACGCCTACCTTGGCATTAGAAGGTGTTGCCAACATCCTAAAGCAGGTGCGGCAACACTTTCGTATAGTTGGCGACATTTGCATTGAAACGAATCCGGCTGATGTTAACAAAAATACTGTGCAACAATTACACGATATTGGTGTAACGCTGGTTTCGTTGGGTGTGCAGTCATTTCGTCCGCAGAACCTAGCTACTTTAGGTCGTTGTTACGATGAATCGGTAGCAGCTAGAGCATTGGCGCAACTGGCCGCTAGCGGTTTCACCTCGGTCAATGCAGATCTTATGTTTGCGTTACCCGGTCAAAAAGTGAGTGACATATTGGCTGATCTGAAGCAAGCTGTTCAGTTGGGTGCTAATCAACTAACCACTTACCCGCTTTTCACATTCCCCTACACTACAGTGGGCCAATATTTAGAGCTGAAGTCTGTTCGTTTGCCCGCGTTGCCAACCCGGCGGATGCAATACCACGCTATACACAATTGGTGTTTACAGCATGATTTCCCCCGAGTATCTGTATGGGGATTTAAACAAGGTAGTGGGCCGCGTTATTCCTCTGTTACCCGCGATGGGTATATAGGTATTGGTCCGGGTGCTGGCTCGCACCTACCCGATGGGTTTGTACTTAACACCTTCGGCTTGGCCGACTGGATGCAGGCTTGTTTGTCTAGCCAATCGGCCATAGCCTTACGTTTGCCTTTTATGAGTAACATGTCAGGCTGGTGGTGGTTATATTGGCGGTTATACGATACACGCATACCGTTGCTTGGCTTGGAGGATGCGCTGGCCAGCGATGCTCCTAAAGCCCACCGATGGTTAAAAGCCCTTGCTGCAATGGGCATGGCGAGGCAAAAGGGTAATTACCTGGAGCTCACCGAATCAGGTGCATTTTGGCTTCATTTAGCGCAAAACTATTTCGCTTTAAATTACGTAAACACATTGTGGACCAGTGCCCGTCGCCAACCTTGGCCATCGGCAGTACACATATAAAAAGAGACGGCACTATACTACAACAACTGGCGGGCATGATCAGCCACAGCTTGTGCTGTAAAGCCCAGATGCCTGGCTACTTCTGCGGCAGGGCCGCTTTCGCCGAAGCGATTAATGCCATGTACAGCTCCGTTGGGGCCAGCTAGGCCTAGCCAACCAGTGGGTACACCTGCTTCTACTATAAGGCAGGGAACCTTTGTGGGTAGAACACTCTCTTTATAAGCGTTATCCTGAGCCATAAATAAGTCGCGGCAGGGAATAGAAACCACACTTGTGTTAACTCCTGTTTCTGCTAGTAGCTGAGCAGCTTCCACTGCCAATGATACCTCGCTACCACTAGCAGCCAACACTAACTGAGGCGAACCATTTTCAGCTGCCCGCAGTATATAACCACCTCGGGGCAAACCGGCTGAAGCTAGTTCTGTAGTTAGCGTCGGCAATTTTTGCCTGGTAAGAATGAGGGCGGTGGGCCCGTTGGTACGTTTTAGTGCCTGTAGCCAAGCTTCTTTGGTTTCGGCAGCATCAGCAGGCCGCAGTACCATTAGGTTAGGGATGATACGCAGTGATTCCACGTGTTCAATTGGCTGGTGAGTGGGACCATCTTCTCCTACATAAATAGAATCATGCGTAAAGATGTATATCACAGGTAAATTCATTAGGGCAGCCATACGGATAGCTGGTCGCATATAATCAGCGAAGCTAAGGAAGGTAGAGCCAAACACCCGCCAACCACCATGTAGGGTTAAACCGTTTATAATGGCACCCATGGCGTGTTCACGTATACCAAAGTGTAAATTCTGCCCGTTATAGGAGCCTTTTTGTATGGAACCTAAACCCTCTAAGTAGGTTTTTGTAGAGGGTGACAGGTCGGCTGAGCCACCTACTAGGTAGGGAAGCTGCTTACCTACTGCTTGCAGAACTTTGCCACCAGCATCGCGAGTGGCCATTTGTGAATCAGGTGTAAACTGTGGTAGTTGTGTTGCCAAAGTATCCGGCAGCTGGCCAGCATGTGCAGCATCCCATTGCTGGCGTAGTTTGGGATACGCCGCTGACCAAGCAGCAAAAACATCCTCCCATTTAGTGCGGGCATCACTCCAGCTGCGACGCCGAGCAGCATAAAATTCGTATACATCATCGGGAACATAAAACGGCGTTGGCGGTAGGCCTAAAGCCTTTTTCAGTTCGGCCAATGCTTGTTCGCCTAATGGCTCGCCGTGCGCCTTATTGCTGTTCTCTTTTATACTTTTACGGCCAATATTGGTAACAGCCACAATTAGCGAAGGACGGTTATCTTGTTTTGCTGCGGTCAATGCTGTGGCCAGCGCTTTCACGTCGTGTCCATCAACTTGCTGTACATGCCAAGCCATAGCCTTAAAACGATCAGCCACCGACTCGGTAAATGCTAGGTTGGTACTGCCTTCAATGGAAATGCTGTTTGCATCGTAAATAACTATAAGTTTCCCTAAGCCCCAATGCCCAGCTAATGAAGCCGATTCGTAGCTAAGGCCTTCCATCATGTCGCCATCACTGCAAAGAGCATATGTATAATGGTCTACAATATTGTAGTTGGGTCGGTTATAACGAGCTGCCAGCATGGCTTCGCCTAACGCTAACCCTACCGCGTTAGCTAAACCTTGGCCTAGTGGGCCGGTAGTAGTCTCAACTCCGGGAGTATGGGCATATTCCGGATGCCCAGGCGTGAGTGAGCTTAACTGCCGAAAGCGTTTTAGCTCCGACATAGGTAAATCGTACCCGCTTAAGTGTAAAAACGCGTATAAGAAAGAGGAAGCGTGCCCAGCAGAAAGAACAAAACGGTCGCGATTGGGCCAGCTAGGATGGGTAGGATCATGCTCAATTATATCTGAGAAAAGCACAGCTCCAATTTCAGCGCACCCTAAGGGCATGCCCGGATGTCCCGATTTTGCCTTCTCTACAATGTCAGCTGTCAAACTACGGACAGTATCAGCAACGCGGTTTAACATAAAATCGCTCCTTAAAGACCATCATCAGCATTGACCACTTTAAGCAGAAATTATGCTGAGTGGGGGTGAATTCCTGCAAGCAAAGCTGCCAGTCAGAAACCAACTAGGTCCAACTGGCAGCTTAACGTAACAACATAGCTAGTTGACGGCTATACTCGAGGAATGCAGATGTTCTCGCCAACAGTAAGACGAGCGGGATCTTCCAGTTGCGGGTTGGCATCGAGCAGCTCTTGTAACGGTATGCGGAAGCGGTTTGCTAGCATAAACAGGTTGTCGCCAGCCTGAATCACGTAGATGAACCCATCCGGGCATTCGATTGAAGGCCGGGGTGGAATGCAAATGATCTGCCCAACACGCAGGCTGCGAGGGTCAACACCAGGGTTGGCGGCCTGAATGGAGGCCACGCTAACATTGAACCTTCTGGCCAGTGAGTTGAAGGTATCGCCCGATCTGATAGTGTAAGAAAAACCATCGCCACAGTCAGGTCCGGGTGGCGGTGCAGCCGGAATGCAAATGTTATCGCCCACACTCAAACGGTTGGGGTTAAGAAGCTGCGGATTAGCATCTACAATTGATTGTAACGGAATGTTGAATTGACGAGCAAGCTGAATAAGAGTGTCACCTGGGCGTATAACATAAATGAACCCGTTGTCGCAAGGAATTTCTGGGCGGGCGGGAATGCAAATTCGTTGACCAATTCGTAAAGTGTTGGGGTTAACACCCGGATTAGCCTCACGTATAGCTTGAACGCTAACTTGAAAACGCTGAGCTAGCGAAAAGTAGGTATCGCCAGCTTTGATGGTATAAATCGTCCCAGAACACGCAGGCAATTGAGTAACCTTGTAGCTGCCTTCATACCACACTTGTTCTTTCTCTTCCATGGCTACTAATCATCCTTTCTGACCATATTTCCGGTCAGTATAGGATAGAAGAACTTGAGGAGACATGTCATAGGCCTTAATTCCCATTTGTATCGGAGAATGAGAAATATATAAACCAGCTTGTTCTGCAGTGCGGACATGGTATAGAATCTTATACAAATACATTGCAGCTGGGGGCACATTTGTTGCTACCTTATTACCGCCGTAATTTTTTCGTATTATGGATTGCTACGTTTATGGCTAGTAGCGCCTGGCAGCAAGTAGTACCATTTTTGCCATTGTTCCTACAGCAGCTAGGGGTCACTGATAACCTTAATCAGTGGTCGAGCGCAGTTTTTGCCCTACACTATATATCTGCTATATTTTTCCTGCCATTTTGGGGTAAAGTGGCCGATAAATACGGTCAAAAGCCGCTTATGTTGCGAGCTGGTATATGTTTAGGCTCGTTATATTGGTTAATGAGTTTGGCTACCAATCCTTATCAAGTGGCAGCAGTTCGTTTTTTAAATGGCGCATTAACAGGTTTTATTCCCTGTGCTGTTTCTTTATGCGCTATCAACACTCCTAAGAAACTAACCAGCAGGTATGTAGCTTCTTTACAGACAGCTAGTGCAGCAGGCACTATTATTGGGCCATCTATTGGCGGCATACTGGCGGATTATTTTGACTTCCGTGGGGCATTGCGTGCTTCGAGCATAATGGTATTTATGGCTGTTGTGCTGGTATTGGTGCTGGTAGAAGAGAAGAATAAAACTCGTGTAGAAAGCGATACAAGTCTGTTGCAAGATGTACGCACCTCAATAAAACATCCAGTGTTGTTTGGAACTATGTTGGCTATTTGCTTCACCGCTGTTGCCACACTTTCATTGCAACCGATACTTACTTTATATCTATCTGGTTTGCATCAGGGTGGAGCCAACTGGTTGCGGGGGGCAGTGTTCTCTTTGCCGGGCATAGCATTCTTGGTTACGGCTGGCATGTGGGTGCGGCTGGGTGAAAAAAGGGGTTTGGAAACGCTTATCCCGCTAGGTTTAGTTTTTTCGGGCTTCGCCATAATTGGGCTCAGCTTTGCTAGATCGGTCATTGGCTTTAGCGTAGTCTACCTGATAATGGGCATCTTTGTTGCTTCCTTACGTCCTAGCGCAGCTGCGCTGGTAGCCCTAAAGGTTGACACTGATTTCCAGGGCCGGGCATATGCCATGCAACAGGGTGCTTTTATGTTTGGTGGATTTGTCGGGCCGCTTACATTTGGTACGATAGCCAAATACACTGGCACATGTGCCATGTTTTCTTGGCTGGGTGTGTTTCTGATAATCAGTGCAGTTTATATGCACAATCTCATTCAACGCTGGTCAAAACTAGCACCATCCCAATCTATCACTAAAACAGCGGTGTAAAACGGCGATAGAAACAAATAACAAGGAGTCGAGCAGTTTACCAATTAGCTCCTCGGTTAACACTCAGACTCCGCGTTACTTATAAAGTATAGAATCTGCGTTGTTGAGAACCCTTTCTGCTAATGCCACAGCTTTTGTTGCATCGGCTTGACTTGCTTCGACCCAATCGCCAGGGTATCTTGCCTCAACACACCATTCACTTAGCCATGATAAATCAATATTAGAAAAAGTTTTTATTAGTTCTTCTGGCATCCGTTGAACAAGAGCATCAAGATCATGTGTTTTTATTAGCTCAATACCGAGGTATATTAACGTAGCCTTAAGAGCTTTTTCTGCAGATTGTTGGGCTAAATAACAAGCATTTCGTGGAGGTAGTTCCAAAAAATTTGCTATAACTCTAGCGGTTGAAAGGTCGCCCTGTGCAAAGCGTAGCCATTGTTCAGCTATACTAATCTCTTCGGGCCTTTTCGTCATATATTACTACCCCCTCAGATAGAGCTGTTTTATATATATAGCCATTAAGCATCCCAAAATCAGATAGCTCTTGGTCACTGGCTACTATAATATCTTTAGGCATCTTAAAATGCTTTAGTGCACGCCGTATAGCCACCTGGCAATCCCGTTTAGATCCTTCATAGGGCATCACGACTAAGAAGTCAATATCACTATCTAAAGTTGTCTCACCTCTAGCCCATGATCCAAAGGCTATGATACGTTGCGGGTTAAAGCATTCAACTATGTGATTGGCCATTTCGTTAACAATTTGGCTATTAATCATAGGCTCCACCCCCATATCTTCAACTAGATACTAACATTGATTAACTCTCAATGCCAATATTGCCTTCTATTACAATCACATATCCCAACGGAGCGTTATCACCATGGTAGAGTTATACACAATGATATATTACTGTTTGAGTTTGGCCACAAGGGGTCAGGTAGTAGGACGGTACGATTCCACAACAGGAAATCGCTTGTTGGGCTCGAATAGTAAAGCAATACTTAGCATACGTAATATTGGTGTGCTAAATATTGGTGTACGAAGTATAAGAGGGAGGTGAAGCTTTGGCCGCACAAATAGACCAGGTAAGGGCTACACACAGATTACTTCTACGTACTTACTGGAAGTTGCAGCGGGCCATTAACAACCGTTTGGAACCTTACGGGTTAACCGGACCACAGTTTGGTGTATTAGTTCGTACAACCGAAGAAGGCGTACCACTTACACAATTGGCAGATCGATTATTTTCAGATGTGAGTACAGTAAACGGCATTGTTAATCGGTTGGAAAATCAAGGTTTAGTTGAACGAAGACGGTGCACTGAAGACCGCAGGGTCGTGTTTGTCCAGCTTACATCGGCTGGACGAATAACCCGGCAACAAGCCATGCCAGAGCATCATCAACATATGCAAGAAAGGTATGGTGTGTTAACTGATTCTGAGTTAGCTACATTACAACAGTTGCTAAAAAAACTGATGAGTAATTTGTAAGCTCACGAGGTGATAAAAAACTTGGCAAAGCGTGCTAATGAGGTGAAGAATCGTTTCAGACATGAGACGGAAATGTCGAATGCAAATCTAGCGCGGGTAACTGAACATATGCAATCCGAAGAGCGCATTATACTGCAGTTAGAGACCGATTACACAATTAAGGGTCGATACGGCAACGAATGGTTGGTAGTAACAAATCGGCAAATAATAGCCGTCCGCCGTGATGAATTGGTAGTGCTACCTTTAGTTAGTTTGAGTCGGGTTAGTATAATAGATTTTCAAGGTAACAGCATATTGCGGGTGATAGCTGACGGTAAAGCCTACGATCTTGTTCGGTTTTCACGCACTTTGAGTTCTCGTTTTGCCGAAATACCTATTCGCGTGGAACGCTTAGCGCAGGAAGCAGCGCACGATGATCGGTCACTGGTACCCAGGGAAGATCGCTGGAAAGCCAAATCCATGCAACGTAGTCGGTGTCCAGAATGTGGCGGGGTAATTCCCCGGCGTCATCGAACATGTCCGGCTTGCCTTAATCAGCGTAAGTTGATCTTTCGTTTACTCTCTTTTGTCACACCACATTGGCGTATTGGAGTGGTGGTGGCCTGCTTACTAATTGCATACACATTCATATCTCTAGCTCCACCGCTAATAATGCGAACTATCACTGACTCGGTCTTTGTGCCGGCAACTCAGCAGCTCATGCAAGGAACCGATAGTAGTGTAATAGTAGAACAACAAGTAAAATCACATGACATACTTGCAAAATGGTTGGCACCCATAGCACCAAATGGCAGCTTGAAGTTGCTTTACATTCTGGTGAGTATGTTGGTGATCGTTCACATAACAGCAGTATCCATTGAGGTAGTGCGTGGATACCTTATATCTAAACTAGGGCAGAATATCACCTATGATTTACGCAACCGTATGTACGCTCACTTGCAAAAACTCTCGCTAAGCTATTTTAGCCGCGAAGATACAGGCCGTATTATGCAGCGTGTTACCGGTGATGTTCGTCGTTTGCAAGATTTTCTGAGCAACGGTATAAACAACATGTTCGAGGATGTTTTAACCCTCGTCTCCATTACCATTGCGTTATTGCTGTTAAACCCGCGTTTGGCAGTGCTGATAATGATACCGACGCCATTGTTGGTTGTTACCACTTTGATTTTCAGTCGCGCTTTACGACGCGTCTATTCGCGTCTTTGGAAACGTTACGACGGACTAAGTTCAATACTAGCCGATACTATCCCCGGTATGCGGGTTGTGAAAGCTTTTGCTCAGGAAGATAAAGAGGTTGCCCGTTTTGAGAAAGTTAGTCGATCTCTACTCGAAGGAGAACTAGCAGCTACTCGTCTGAACTCAGCATATGGACCCATTATGGGTTTGATCACTTATGCAGGCACAGTAATGATTTGGTGGCTAGGTGGTAAACGTATATTAGCTGGCACGCTAACATTAGGAGAATTAACTGCTTTTAGTACGTACATGGCTCGTTTTTATCAACCGGTGCGGCAACTGTGCAACCTAAATCGCACATTTCAGCAAACAGCTAGTTCGGCGGAGAGAGTGTTTGATGTATTAGATACTGAACCAGAGTTAAGCGAAGATGAACAGCGGCCAGTAATGCCCCCACTTCAAGGGAAAGTGGAATTTTCCAATGTAACCTTCGCCTATGATCCAGGTCATCCAGTATTAAAAAACATGTCGTTTACAGTGGAGCCAGGCGAGATGATTGGTCTGGCGGGGCACAGCGGTGCTGGTAAAAGCACCCTTATCAATATGATTACTGGTTTTTATATAGCCGACGATGGGCAGGTGTTGGTGGATGGGTACGACATTAGCCAAATTGATCCACGATCTCTGCGAAGTCAAATTGGCGTAGTACTGCAAGACCCATTCTTATTTAACGGCACCATCGCTGAAAACATAGCTTACGGTAAACCTGGGGCTACACTTGGCGCAATAGTAGCAGCTGCCAAAGCAGCCAATGCCCACGAATTTATCATCAACTTCCCCGATGGATACGATACGAGAGTGGGTGAACGGGGAACGCGCCTTTCTGGCGGTGAACGCCAGCGTTTGGCTATTGCTCGGGCAATACTAAAAGATCCGCGCATCTTAATACTAGATGAGGCTACCGCTTCGGTCGATACAGAAACAGAGGCTAAGATCCAAGAGGCACTAGAACGCTTAATCCAAGGACGGACCACCTTTGCTATTGCTCACCGCCTTTCTACTTTGCGTAATGCTAATCGTCTTTTCATTTTAGAGCGAGGCGAGATGGTAGAGGTGGGCACTCACGATGAATTGCTGCGTAATAAAGGTGTATATGCTCGGCTTTGCCAGATGCAGGCCAAGTTAGCAGAGTTAAATGTGGTATGATCGGAGGTCATGACAAGATGGGTAGAAGGCGCAGACCATCAAATAGCAGCCTCGCTGAACGACTAAATTACGAATTAGGTAGCATCTCCGCACAGCAAATAGCAGCGCGGATTGATGAGCTAAACGAACTCGAACTAACTATAGCCGATCAGGTTTATCGTAACTTGCGCTTAGTTCGCTGTTTCCCTCTTACGCATGAGGATAAATATATATCAGTGCTCGATGAAAACGATAATGAAATAGGCATCATTGAAGATTTATCATTATGTCAACCAGATGTTAGTCGTCTACTGCTAGACATATTGAATACATCGTACCTTGTGCCGCGTATCAATAAAGTTAATAACATAATAATGCGTGGCTATGTCCCCGTTTGGGATGTAGAAACTGACCGGGGGCATCGAGTAATTGAGTTGCAGAGTAGGCGAGAGACGTTCACCATTAACAACAGAGTGATAATTCGCGATGCAGATGGAAATCGCTACGATATTCCCGATTTTACCAGCTTGGATCAGCGAAGTCGCCGACTGGTAGAACGCGAGGTGTAGAGTTGCATTTTTTGCCAATAATGGCAGCGATAATATGTTAACAGTGAAAAATAATTAGCCAAACCCATTTAAATGCAGACGAAGGCATGAATTCACTGATACAATGCTGAATAACATTCGTGGATTAAGCTAAGCCTTATCCGCGAAGACCCCTCTTTTGGGAGTATAGTTTGGAGGCAATATGAATGCGCGGTACAGTCAAATGGTTTAACGGAGAAAAGGGTTATGGGTTTATCTCCCGGGAGGACGGCGCAGGTGACGTGTTTGTCCATTATAGCGCTATCGAGGGCAGCGGTTTCCGCAACCTTGATGAAGGGCAGGCAGTCGAGTTCGAAGTAACGCAAGGCCAAAAAGGCCCGCAGGCTCAGAACGTGCGCATAGTCCGGTAGGGAAGGATCCCTGGCGACCGGTAGGCCTTTGGCAGTACCGGCTTGTCTAAAAGAATAAACCAAAAAAGCGTGCCATATGGTACGCTTTTTTGCCTATAATTGTCGGCTAGCGCCTATGTAAATGCTGGTTGCGGAGGATGTTCGTGGTAAGCGGTTGATAAAGGTATCTTGATTCACTTCGTATTTAACCCCACCTAGCAACTGCCATTGAGAATTTTGGTGGCATACCTCCGCAAAGAACCGTTGACCGGATGCGGATACGGATTGCTCTTGCTGTAAGGGAGCAATTAAGTATACACGTGACCACAAATTGAGCTCTGCTCCGCTTGTAAATATCAGATCTGGTTTAAGGGCATAAGAAAGGTGTAATCCACTGCTGATGGCATTTGTCACCTCGTCAACATCACCTGAATAATGCTGTATGGTTCTTTGGCCACTAAGCACGGGGTGTAATGTTATCAGGGTGTTTCTAGTAAATTCATATGTATATTGTAATTGCAGAGCATACCTGGTTGCAGATAGGCCAGGGTAACCGCCAGCTGCGCTAAACGATAAGTGTAAAGGTGAGGCGATGGGTAAGGTTCCTGAAACCTCTACCCACAGGCATTTCCAAGCAGCGCTTGTGTTACTGCTGGTGTTACTATGATTGGTTAGTAAAGCTTGTACCCGCACTTGGGTGGCACCCACTGGCGATTGTAGAATTACGCTGATGAGAATAGCGATTACCATAACAGGCCATGTATTTTTCAAGTTCGCACCTCCTACTGTAGACGGCTATTCGTTGGTGTAAACATTGGTTCCTCTTTCCAACAGTGTTGTTATTTGGCAGGTACGCGCCCTACAAGAGCGAAGTTAAATCAATGCACTATTTTAGAAAGGATGGTGGCCACCCTGCCTGTTAACGCGTATTTGGCAAATCACCAGGCCGAACGCCTGGCTGATTTATGTGAGTTTCTCGCCATCCCTAGCATAAGTGCTCTCGCTGATCATCGTCCGCATATGCACTCAGCGGCTTGTTGGTTGGCCGAGCGCTTGCAGCGTGCGGGTTTGAAGAACGCTCAAGTGATACAAACCAAAGGTCACCCGCTGGTTTACGCCGAATGGCTCGGCAAATCAGGGGCGCCAACAATTTTAATATATGGCCATTACGATGTACAACCGGTTGATCCGCTTAGTATGTGGATTAGCCCACCTTTTGAGCTCCACCAACGGCAGGGCAAGATGTACGCCCGTGGAATTTCTGATGATAAAGGGCAAATTCTTCTACACATACAAGCTTTAGAAGCTTTGTTACGTAACAATGGCTCTCTGCCGGTTAATGTAAAGGTACTTTTTGAGGGAGAAGAAGAGGTTGGATCGGTAAATCTGATGTCATATGTGGCGCAGCATAGTAAAGACTTGGCGGCGGATGCAATTGTGATATCAGATACAGCTATGCAAGAGTGCAATGTGCCCACAATTTGCTGCGGGTTGCGCGGCACAGTAGGCTTGGAACTTACAGTGCATGGACCCAACAGCGACCTACACTCTGGCCTGTATGGCGGTATAATAGCTAACCCCATCCATGTTTTGGCTGAATTACTAGCGGGGTTACGGGTTGAACAAGGTCGCATTGCCGTACCCGGTTTTTACGATGATGTTGTGGAGTTAACCAGCGTTCAACGTGCTCGGTTGGCACAATCGTTAAGCGATGAGGGTTGGCAAAAACAGACAGGTGTAAGTCAATTAGCTGGTGAGTTGGAGTATACTGCCCAAGAACGTCTCTCAATTCGCCCCACTTTGGAGGTGAATGGCGTTTGGGGAGGGTATCAGGGTGAAGGTAGTAAAACGGTTATACCAGCCACTGCCCACGCCAAAATCACTTGTCGGTTGGTACCAAATCAAAGCCCAGAACGCATAGCACACTTGGTAAGTGCCGATTTGAAACGGCGTTGTCACCCTGGCGCTAGAGTTGATGTTAAATTGGACAAACAAAGCTCGTCCCCGTGGACCTGCGAGCCAGATCATCCTGTATTGCGCTCAGCAGCACAAGCTTTAGAGAGGGCTTTTGGTAGAGAGACGATTTTCAACCGCATGGGCGGCTCTCTACCCATAGTGACCTCATTTGCTCGTGAGCTAAACGCACCCGTAGCCCTTATTGGGTTTGCTCCCCCCGACGCCAATATGCACGCCCCCAACGAAAACATGGGCATTGATACATATGAATTGGGGTTGCGCGCGGCTTGTTATTTATGGTATGAATTGGCGAACAGCCAATTTGTCAATAGAAAGGATGTAAAAAATGACCGCTAATGCCTTAATACTGGAAAAAACAGCAGATCAGCTGGGTGTATATGTATACGCCACCCGTAAAGATATGGGTAATGCTGCCGGGAAGAATGTAGCTGAAAGCCTCAAACGGTTGCTAGCAGCTCAAGACCAAGTTTGTGTAGCCTTTGCTGCTGCTCCTTCACAAAATGAGTTCCTTGCCGCATTGTCTTCTGCAGCGGGGATTGATTGGTCGCGGGTAGTCGCCTTTCACCTCGATGAATACATAGGTTTACCCGAAAATGCGCCACAGCGATTCTCTAATTACCTGAATGAACACATATACTCGTTGGTACCAATAGGCACCATTCACTACATTAATGCCTCTGCTGTAGATGCGCAGGCAGAGTGCGATCGTTATAGTGCATTATTAGCAGCTAACCCACTAGATATTGCTTGTATAGGTATTGGCGAAAATGGTCACCTAGCGTTTAATGACCCGCCAGTAGCTGATTTTAAAGATCCTAAAGTAGTGAAACCAGTGGAACTAGATAGTCGCTGCCGACAGCAGCAGGTTAACGACGGCTGTTTTAAGCAGATTGAAGACGTGCCAACCCATGCTCTTACTATGACTATTCCAGCTATAATGGCTGCCAAAGAGGTCCACTGCATAGTGCCCGGACCAACAAAGGTAGACGCGGTAAAGGGGACTATTTACGGTGAAATAAGCACAAAATGTCCAGCTTCTATATTGCGTACACATGCTAACGCTCGGCTCTATGTAGATAAGGATGCCATGGGCATATAAAAAATAGCCGATAGCCGGCAGTTTACAACAACTGCCGGCGCCTTAATAATTCATCTAAGTATTCACTGTCAGACATGGCCTCCAGACGGTCTTGCGCGGCCAAGGCTTTCAGATAATAACTAGGTGTAACAGATGGGCGGATATCAGCCTTCTTCTTCTGAGTGGCGGTAACCGCTTCAACTGGGCATAAGATGCTTTGTACTGTCTGACGAAAGGCGTGTAAGGGCTCCGGAGAAGCCATGGCCTCTTGTAGGGCGGAAGCCACCTTTGAGGTGGGGAGCACTTCCAGCCACTGCATTACAACTCGTGCCATTACCGGAGAAAGGTCGGTTGGCGAGTAACCTAACTCATGCAGTAAATCATGTAACGAAGGCATGGGCAATGTACTCCTTTCTCCGTAACTTACGGCATTAAGTGGCTGGCGTCCTGCACCAAAAGGAGAAACGCAGATGAATCGAGAACGCGCTGGCGCACATGCAGCTAGCGAACGAGTATACTTACGCAACTTTAACAGCAGCGATTTTAATGCGGTGCACATGTACGCTGCTGACCCTCAGGTAGTTCGGTATTTTTCTTGGGGCCCTAACACTCCAGAGGAAACGCTTAGCTTTATCAATTCTGCGGCAATTTCTGCAGAACGTCAACCCCGTCAGCGCTACGATTTAGCCATTATTTTACAGAGTGATAAAACGTTAATTGGTGGCTGTGGTTTATATATTCAAGCTGATAGGTGCTTTGAAGCTGAGATTGGTTACTGCTTGCAACGTCAATATTGGGGTGCAGGGTTCGGAACAGAAGTGGCAACACTTCTTGTTGATTTTGCTTTTAATAAACTTAAGCTGCATAGGGTTTTCGCCACATGTGATCCGAAAAATGCAGCTTCTATTCGGGTGTTGGAAAAAGTAGGGTTAAAACGTGAAGGGTTGATGCGCGGATACATGAAGCAGAATGATAAGTGGGCTGATTCCTTGTTATATGCTATCTTAAAAAGCGATGTGGAGGCAGCTGGCAATGCCTATAACAGTGCGAGAGTTGGAGAGCAGCACTGCAGATGATCATATCCGCTCACAATTGGTAACCATGTTGGAAGCTGCCAAACACAGTGAGCAAAAGCGAGCGCCACACTTAGCATCATTAATTGAGTTAGGCAG
>CAYMKM010000008.1:21953-27732 GCA_964390985.1 uncultured Clostridia bacterium
AATGCTTAAAAAGAGAGTGCTATTAAAGATCTCTTTTGTGTTAAAGGCAATAGCCATGGCGATGGGTGTAGCCAGTGTTGGTATAAGCTTGCTGAAAACAGGGTCATTCGAGAAAATAGGGTTACTATTAGGTGTAGGGCTAGCATGTTTAGCCATATCAACGCTAAATGACTAACATACCCGCTCCATACCATATATTCACCCAGGAAAATGCGGAGCTTGCTGCTCGCATTCAGGGTATAGTTGATCGCGGCCGTGTTCATTTGGAGCACGGAAATAAAGAAGAAGCACGTAAAGATTTTCTACACGCGCTATCGTTATATCCCCATGTGCCAGCAGCTTTAAATAATTTAGCTTTACTAGCTTATGCTGATGGAGAGAGTGAAAGAGCTCGTGCGTACCTTGAGGTGTTGCTAGGTTATGACGAGAAAGAACCTACGGCCAACGCGTTAATGGCCAGGTATTGGTGGGAAACAGGTGCATACCCTCTGGCAGCTAAATATGCTAGTTTGGCGGTACAAAGTGTATTGATCCTAGCCAGGCAACCGCAAGCAGAAGATCCTAGCTCAATGCGTCGAGCCCTGCAATTTACCTACCAGGCGTTGATATTGCTGGAATTCAATGCGGAAATGGTGCGTATCTACGAGCTTATACCAAACCAGACACTCTTGCCACCTACGTTGGCGCATATTGGTTTGGCTTATTTTAACATAGGCTTCTTTGATAAAGCGAGTGGGCTATGGCAACAGGCGGTTGAACAAGGCTATGACGCTGCTCAGGTGTTTTTAGATATGAAAGAGATCATTGATATTCATAACCTGTTGCCGTTTCGTTTGGATCATATGCTGGAGATGCCTCAACCCGAAAAGGGGCGGCATATTTGGTTCTCCCATGTACCAACGGTGTTTTCAGCAGCCGCGTTAACACGCGTTTATCGCAGTAGTGCCTCAGAAGCTGAAGAAGCCTTAACGCTTCTGGTACAGGCTGGCTTACCTGGGTTAGAGCTTATTTTGCAGCAGGTAGCTATGGATTTAACGCGTCCGGCAAGGCTACGATTGCTAGCCTGTTTACACCTTTTTGCTGCCGGTGCTGTAGAGAAAGCTAGCCGCTTTGTAATTGGTGTAGATGGAGAGAAATTAGTAGGAGAAGAGTTAGCTTTGTGGGCCCTGGTTCGTGGTCTCATAGCAGAAAGCGAAGACCAAAAAGAACAAGCCGCTAAACTAGTCCAGCAGGGCTTATCTGCAGTGCCTACACAGGAAGCGAGCGGCCCTGCCGTTCGGGCCATGTTAGAGGCGTTAGCTAGCCGATGCGGTGTATCGCCACAACCACCTATTAAAGATGAATTATCAACAGGTGATGATGAAACATCGCAATCGGAGCTACCCGATGCCGATTGGTTACGCCAAGCTTTACAGGGAATGGTATCGGCTACATTAGAGGAGTCATTGGCTAGAAGGTCACGCCTAATGGTAGAGGAGTTGGCGCATAGGCTGGGTGAAACGCAGCCAAGCCATATGTCAGCAGAAGCTTTGGTGCGTCGGTTGGCAGTGCGCATGCGTTCCTTGCAGCTTGAAAAGGTCCTACGTCCGTTACAGTCACATATTCGGCAATTGCTTTCGTGGTTAGCCAAAGCAGAGCAGCCGATTCCGGTGTTTAAGGTAGAGCAAAAGTTAGCTGAGGAATGGCCTCACACGGATTTGTGGTCTGTTATGGAAGCTTTATACCGCTCTGGCCTAATTGATATTGGCTTTACCCAGCAACAAACCGGAGAATCACTTGACAGCGATGAAGTTGTTGTGGTGGTTCCCGCAGATTTACAAGGTCACTTGGCCTCGCTGGAGGCATGAATTTGTTACTAATGAAGGTGATGAAACCAGAAAGCGCATTGTGGCTATTAGCACGCTTATTGCACGGTTTAGCCATCGTGCGGCCAACTGAAAACCAATGGCAACAACCTCAAATAGTTCTCACTCATGCTTTAACCAGCAGTTGTAGGGTTATGCCTATCAGTCCTGCTGAAAAGGAGTGGGAGGTGTCACTACCTCAACAAAATGAGGTATTAACCGATTTAGCATCCTACTTATCTACTTGGCAATTGACCAATATAGAGCATGATTTATTGGCACCACTGTATGAAAAAGTAGTGGCCCGCCATTCGCGACGCCGATACGGTGCTTTTATGACTCCACCGCAGGTGATAGATTTAATTTTGTGGTTGGCTGGTGCTGCCCAAATCACGCCTGACGGCAATTTGGTGGCAACATCGGCATCATCTGTTGATGAAGGGTGGGTGTTAGATCCTGCTGCAGGTACTGGTGCTTTTGTAGTACGGTTACTGGCCTTGGCCCGGCGAACAGGTAAACGTGAAGTTGTTGCTGATTTACTAGCTAAATTGTGTGCTATAGAGAAGACTACCCTACCAGCTTTCATTCTTTGTATAAACGCCGCCATTCAATGGGCGCTAATTGACGATAACAAGGAAAATAGTTTACCTGTCTTGCATATGGGGCAGGCAGATTCCCTACAAACGTACACGCCATTTAATAACCAAAAACAGTTAAATATCATGGGTGTTTGGTGGCATGTAGTGCAAGAACGAACTGACTTTTCACTAGTTATGGGGAATCCACCATATGTAGGAGAAAGTGGAAATAAGGAAGTATTTGCCCCTTACCGAAGGCAAAAAATGTGGGCCGAACACATCCAAGGGAAAATGGACTTCCTCCAATTATTCATAGTTCTAGGTCTCAGTAAAATACAAGATCGCGAGGGTGGACGCCTTTGTTTTATCACTTCTGCTTATTGGCTCACCGCTGACGGTGCAAGTAAGCTGCGCGCGCTTATTTTATCGCAGGCGCGCATTCACACGGTCGTTTTCTTTAATAACAGGGCTGTTTTTACTAATGCACCGGGACACGATTCTATTATCATTTTACTGGAACGTTGTTCATCGGCTCCTTGCCGAGCAGCCAATAGAATTCAATTAATAGAGGTTGAAAGTGGTGGCGAACTACCACTGGTTAACCAGGTAGCAGCGGCATTAAAAGGTGAACAAACAGGAGTGCGCGCTCGAATGTCGGCCTTTACACAAGGGATGTTAACCAGTGAACCGTGGCACCTAAAGCTTGGCGAGAGTGATTTAAAGGCATTATGTGCTATTGAACAAGGTTCTCTTCTGCACCACTACTTCCGCGTCCGCCAGGGGTTAGCCCCCGGAGCGCAGCGTGTAGACAGCTCTGCGTTAGCTGCTCTGGGTAGTGATTGGGTGCGTAATAACAATGTAAAATTAGGTGAGGGCATCTTCGTACTCAATGATGAAGAATTGGCTAACCTGCAGCTAACAGAACACGAAAAAACACTCCTACGCCCATTTGTGAAAAACTCAGCTATAAAGCCGTATGCTGTTATACCTGAGCAATCGTTATGGCTAATTTACTTAAACCACAAACAGGAGTGTGGTGATTGTCATAACTTTTTGGCGCATTTACAGCGGTTCCGGCCTTTATTGGAGCGGAAGCGGGAGCTTGGCAAAGGTGGACGGGAATGGTATCACTTGCACTGGCCTCGTGAAGAGAGTGTTTTTGCCAACGAGAAGGTAATGACTGCCCAAAGGGGAGAGCGTCCCGCTTTTGCTTGGTGTGATAAACCTTTATATGCTGCTACAGATGTATATTTTATACAACCAAAACAAGAGAGTGTTCATTTTAGCTTGCTGGCCCTAACGGCAATTCTCAACAGTTCGTTATCGGTTTTTTGGTTTAACCACCGTGCCAAGGCCAAGGGTAAGCAACGGGAATATTTCAGCAAAACGCTGGAAGAATTTCCCTTACCCGTGCTTGATACCAAACAGGTGAAGAGTAAAAAAATGCTCCGGCAGCTGGAGCGGAACGCACATTTATTACATCGTCGACAGTTAGCTGGTAGTTACGCAAAAAGGGCAGTGCGCAAGAGAGAATGGCTGATAGACGAGATTGTTTTTGATTTGTATGCATTACCCTCATCGCTGAGAGCGTATATACGCACATCCGCAAAGTGAAAAACGGTAGCAGCCAATGGCCACTACCGTTTTTCATAAGCAGTAAAACTAACGCATGAATAGATAATAGGCTACAATAAGCACAATGGCGCCAATAGCAAGTACTATTGGTATAGGTAATTGGCTAGATCGCGGGTCATGAACTGGTTTAATCTCTTCCAGTGCTTCGCCGGCCTTTGAACCGGGTACACCCAATTTATCGCTTCTAGCAGTTGCTACTCCCCGACAACCAACGCGACCGCAACCACCTTTATCATACCAACAGTTCTCGTGATGGGGGACGCGACACCGAGTACAAAGCACAATGGTTTGACCTTCTTCAATTCCCCGATGACAAGTGGGACAGCCTTGCGCAATGTATTCAGAGTGAGCAGGAACAACAATACTGGGTTCAGCCACTATTTATCACCTCATTTGTATACTACTGTATGGCTACTACATCACCCTGCTGAATGTCTTGGGTTTTTGATTCAATTATTGCTACACTAGCATCCGGATCTACGCTGATGATGCGCGCCGTACCTACAGGTATCCGTATGGGCTCTTTCATACCAGGAATGCTGGTTAAATGGAAGATATCCATTTTTGTATTTAGGGTCATCCCTTGGTTGGAACCCAGGTTAATAACTATTTGGTTGCCAGGTAATACCACTAAAACAGATCCGGAAGAGGCGACAGCTGCTTCTGCTTTAGCCACCTTTAAGTTGGCCTTTTCAGCTACAGTGACTAAATTATCGACAAACTGTTCTACGGCTGCCGTAGTAGCTTGACCCAATGTGGAATTCTGGAATTGCTCAGAATCAAACGATATACCCTTAAAATAACTCACAGACAAACTAGCACCGGTTTTAGACCCCTCACCTTTGAGAGATCCCAGAATTTCACCTGTTTCGGTGTCGACTATGCGACCGGTTAAAACCACTTTGGCCTGGGTGCCGGAGACACGCAGAAAGCTCACGCCTATGCTGGCCGTTTGTTTTAGTTCGAATGTCGTAATAGTACCCATGACCATTAGCCGGGCACCCAACAATTTACCTATTTTAGATGCCGTCTCTACTTGCAAAAAGTCATCGGCACCAAGCCTTTGCTCTGATAAAATTTCATCTATTCGTGTACGCTCAACAACCTTAAGGCGATTCTTTTTCACCAGCTCATCGGTGACTAAGTTAGTTATGCCTTCGGGCAGGCGCCAATCCCACCAGTAATCATATAGTTGACCTTCGGTGAAGGTCATGATGGCCACGGCCACCTTCTCTTGCTGTGCTTGTACAGGTAAGGCTACAATAACAATCAGAGCCATCAATAAAAGCGTACAAGCCATTTTGCGCATAAATCAAACCTCCTTATTTAAGAGTATCGGTAATCTGGTTATTCAGGCCAATTCTTCCAGTTCCTGCACCAACTGACCGAAAAGTTGCAGAGCGGATTCTACTGGAGCAGGTGTGCTCATATCGACACCAGCAGCCTGTAAGAGCGGGAGCGGATAATCGCTGGAACCGGCCGCTAGGAAATGCAAATAACGCTCTACTGCCGGTTTACCTTCGTGCAACACCTGCATGGCGAGCGCTGTCGCTGCCGAATAACCAGTGGCGTATTTGTAAACGTAAAAGTCGCGGTAAAAATGGGGGATACGAGCCCATTCCATATCTATTTGCGCATCTAGCACGATATTCTCTCCGTAGTAATCGCGATTTAGTTGTCTGTAAACCTGGCACAGATAATCAGCTGTGAGTGGTTCGCCTT
>CAYMKM010000009.1:0-24523 GCA_964390985.1 uncultured Clostridia bacterium
TGGGCTGGTCATGATCTGGATACAGTCCGCCGCTTCTACGATACTATCGCCCCATGGGTTATTCACACCCACTTTAAGGATGGGCATGGTTCGCGGGCTGATTATGTAGGCACGGCTTTGGGTGATGGAGAGGTTCCCTTGAAGTATGCTGCTGAGAGTTTTAAAGCTGCTGGCTATAAAGGTCCCTGGTTAGTGGAGTATGAGGGTAAAGGCGATGTCGATCGCGAGGAAGGGTTCCGGCGGGGTTTACAGTGGCTACAAGCTAACATATAAGGCAATGATTCAGGTATGAGTCAGGCAACAAGGGGGGCAAAAGCTCCCCTTTTTATTATGCGCAGCCGACGTTACCCCCAGTGTTATCACCTCGGGCTCACTTAGTTTTAAACCGTATGAGTCTGTTCTTTTGGTGTGATGAGTCGAGGAGGCGGGTCACAAATGGGACTTGACACTTTCGCCCCCTGTGATACGATATAGGCGAACGCTTGTGCGGAGGTGTTGCCCTTGTCTGTATCCAACCTCAATGCAGAATCGGTTTGCCCCCACTGCCACGGGAACACAGTAGTACGCAATGGTTCATCTCGTGGTCGCCGACGTTTATTGTGCCGTACTTGCCACCGAACCTTTTACTTTGGCGCTAAACAACCTACCATTCCTTCAATTCGTTTGACGCAAGAATACACACTGTTTAAGATGATAGCTCATATACCTATGACACTGCGGGTTTCAGCCCGGCTGCTCGGCGTATCACTCTCTACCGCCCACAGATGGCGAAACATGTACTTGTGGTCTTTGTACTCATCAGATGAGCTCGAAGTGTATGAGAAACTGGTAGCTTTCTCTTCTAACTATGTCAACACACACATTAGGAACAAGGTGCGAAAACCAACGGATTCCCGGCCGCTGCTCACCCGCTTTACAGATGCAATTGGCCCCTGCGCTGATAATTTTAAAGTAAGTCATGTCGTTCACCTAATTGAATACGTCGATGGCGATATCAAGCGCCAACAGACCTTTTTTGCGCCCAAAAGCGACGATTTAAAACACACCTTACAATATGTTAAAGCGGGTACACCGCTAGCTTGGCAAAATGGAAAAGTTTATGTGTTCAATGAACCTAATAAATACCCGTGGTTTACTCGTCTCAAGCGCAGAGAGACCGCTGCCGGTCGATTTGCCTTATGCATGCGCAACGTCTTTGTTAATTGGATGCGCTCCCTCAGGGGCATATCACTGGCCAATTTCCCTTTATATATGGCCTGGTTTAACAAGAGCTGGCGGTTAATATTGCCCAAGTATTGGGAATGTTGGATGCCGCCCATCCCCAAATTGCTGGCGTAATCAATACGCTGGTGCAGACTTATGCACAATGTTATCCACAGGCGTTGGCTGTTGTAGACGTTGCAGTGAGTAACAACTGAACCAACGCACCTGCTAAAAGCGTCTTTCCTTGTTAGTTAAAGGCATAGTTCTCTAACCGCAAGGGGGTGTCGGTTGGTTATATCACCAAAATTAATAGCGGCGGGGCTAGGCCCACCGCTACATCACACAAAAAAGACAGACTCATACGGTTTTGCTAGATTAAGATGCGCCCATCATTCACCCACAAATATGACCTTCTCCACATAATCGGCAGACAACGGCCAGGTGTGTGGCAACCCATATTTCACGCAGATCGTCTCCCACCAGTTGGCCTTCTTCTCGGCGATCTCCTTGGCCAAAGTGAGTGTGATATGGGTCATGCGAATGGCATCATACAAAATTATTATCTCTCGCAGTGTTGCGGCTTCCTCATCGTTGATTGTTGCGATTACAGTGCCGCGAACTGGTTTTTCTGCCTCTACATTATCTTTCACTTGCAGTATTGCCATCGCTACGTTCCCTCCCTTCTTTATCAGGACGCCTTGTTCTTCTTCTTTTTCCTGCTACGCACTTTTATCTTTGGCGGTGGGGGCGGCATCTGTGTATTAGTATTAATATGATGCAACGTCTGGCTTAGCAGAGCATTCATCTCTTCCAGCCGATTGGTTATGCGCTCCCGCTCTCCTTCAGACAGGTAGTAAGGGGCTATGCGCCCAAGCTGGGTCATTGTATCAGTAGAACGCTCTAACGTCGTCACCCAGTACTCTATATTACGCTCCACCGCTAAGCGTTCGTCCTCTTCGTCTTTGGGCAATTTGTTCACATCGACCGGACGGCGAATCAAGCGTACTGCAGCATCTATACTCACATCCGCATTTTCACGGACTAGAGTGCATACCTCACGTGTCTCTACCTTGCTCAAGCGAAACTCGAGTATAGCATCTAAAAGTATGTTACATAATGCCGGGCTACGCAAGCGAGCAGCAAGAGCACGACCCTCCGTAATATGCGAGAGTGTGAGCGGCGAATCACCGCCGTTAAAGTTATCAATAAGTGCTCGCTGATAGCGTTCTTCTACCTCTAGCACATCGAGCCAATCGGTGAGAGTAGTACGGGGAATGCCCAACCGCTTAGCCGCTGCCGATTTGGTTAGATTATCCATATCCATAAATTCACGGACAGCCATAGCTCTTTCAACCGGGTTGAGATCCTCACGTTGCAGGTTCTCCACCAACTGCACCTGCACTACTGGAACCCCTGGTTTAAGTATAACACAAGGCACCTTGGCCAAACCCAATTCTTTAGCTGCCCGCAAGCGCCGCTCACCGGCAATCAATTTATATTCGACAACCACCTTTTCGGCCGTCTTTTTAACCAAAAGGGGGTGAAGTAGGCCAATCTCGTTAATAGAGCGAGCCAAGCCAGATAAACTATCCTTGCGGAATGTTTTCCGCACCTGGTTGGAATCTACATGAATATCCTTCACAGGAATATGCTCAATAATCATGGGCACTCTCCTATAGGTTGTTGAACAGTAGCATTATATTCGCCACATTCGATCATACACCTGCGCCACGCCACCGCCGACACCCGTTTACGCCTACAAACGGCTAGCTATAAACATGCAAAAACCGACAGACCTCCGCAGTTGGCGATGGCCTGTCGGCTAATGTCATATGCCGAACCCTTTACTTACTGGGCTCTAACGATAACCCTTGAACCGATATCTCTTGGGCAATGTACAGGGTCATTTCGACGCCGGCAGATACTTCCATCTCCTGCCCCTTGATAAAGACACCCGCCGCTAAGCCAAGTGGCCCCAGAGTCACCAAACCTAGCAAACTAGCCCCAGCCACCAGTTCAGTTGTGCTAGACTGCTCGCCTTTCACCCCGGCCAGCAGCGTTACTTGCTTACCATCTAGGGTAAATACCTTGCCAAAATCTATGATCACATCCCCAGGCTGCCCAAAAAAGGATGCTGCTTTCACACTTAACACCCTACCCTTGGCGACGGTACCCGAAGGAATAACCACTTTGCCTTCTACCACGACACTCTCGGATACAATATAAGGTACTTCATCGCCCGGTTTGGCACTTTTGGAGTTGATAGGTGCTTGCAACTTTACCTTCACAGGTGTTCTTACTGGCACCGTCGCTTGAGCTGTTTCGAAAGTGCCGCTAGACCATAGCAACGATACCAGATCTTGAATACGTGCCTCGAGTGGACCCGCTTTAGCAGTACCGTAAAACTCTTTTTCAATGCCCACTAGGCGAGTTAGCAGCGGCGATCCTGCCACTAGCCGTCCGAAAACAACCCATTCAACTACATTCAATTTCATCAGCAGCGAAATACCGCTGCCACCTATCGCCATTGCTTTAAGTATATTGATACGGCTTTGAATATCGCCTGTTTGCGCTTCTCCGAAGATATCTACTTCAATCCTTAGCAAACGGGCTATAAGGCCTCCATCGCCTTTTTGATCAGCATCACCATACAAGCTTCTTTCTACTTCACCTAAAATCTCAGACATGGTTTGAGGCTGCGGTGTGGCACCCCATACTGGGAAAGACATTGATACCAAACTAAACGTAAGTATTACAGCTAATAACCTGCGCAACATTACCCACTCCTCTCCGCACATGCATAATTAAAACCTAATAGTAAACTCTGCCGATGCCATATTCGTGGTGTTTTTTTCTGTCGTTTGCTCACCTGCTGACCCTGAGCTGGCTAGCTGGTACCCCAGTGAAAGCGATGCGGCATTCATTGTGTAGCGCAAGCCAAAATTGGCGGTAGTCGGTTGCCCAATGTTGCCAGTAATGGAGAACCCGGCGCTAGCCTCACTAGTTGGCGCCAACTGGTAACCAAAACCCGCACTAGCCGTTAGCTTTGTGGAACCAATGGCACTGGCATCTGTTTTATCTGACACTCCTTGCAACGCATAGTTCAATTTAACCTTAATTTTTGGCAAACGTAGACCCAAACCTAAAGCGGTGGCCGCTTGCAAGCCGCCTGCTGCATCGAGGTCTTCAGAAAACATGGTTGCCACGTTAGCACTCACGCTGGCATCCTGACCAAACGGATAACTTAGCCCTAGCGACGTAATGGTTTCCATGCTCGACCCTGACCACCTATAATGCGTACGACCTGCGGTTAATTGTACATCGCCCACATTCACTGCCACACCAAACGCCGCCTCATTTTGCTCAGGCTCCGATGGTGATAATAACCCCTTATCGTTGCTATCTACTGCGTATAAAATGCTCCTGCTCCCCAGTGACGTAGGCAAAGTGAACGCAGCTAGGTTATTGTCCATCCCTAAGCCTACTTCGTTCATAGACAAAGACTGCGATTTGCCTTCTAGGAATGAGGTAAACAGACCGCTGCCTGGTGAATTAAACCTTTGTCCCAGCATTTCGAGCTCGGGCTGCACTAAGTTAACCAACTCAATTATCTGCTGTATGTCTTCGCTGGTAAGCTGGTTAGGTGCTCCCGAAATCAGGTAGGCATCGAACAACTCATTCAAGTTCCAATAGCGAGGACCTAGGTTCGCTACCAAGCTGACATCCTTTTTGGCAATATGATCGATCGATTCAATAGCACTCTTAACCCATACAGCTAGTTCATACCGAGAAATGCAGTGGTTATTCATTCTGTAACCGGAAGTGTCGTTACTGATGAGTCCGAGCGCAAACAGCCGATCTAGTGCCTGGTAACACCAATGCCCGGCCGGCAATTCAGCAAATGGCCCCCCGTCAGCAGCCAAAACTGCGCTGCTGCCCAATATGCTGAGGATCAACGCTATCAAAAGTAGCGAGCATAATTTGTGCCTATGTATGCGCTTTACGACCATCTGCCACCCCACCTAGCGGGAGGAGATCAGTAACTGGTATCTGAGAGAGGTTTCTCCATATCGAAACCATTTACCTTCTATCAATGTAGCGTCGGGCTAAGACTTCTGCCACATAATCATCGTATGGTTCAGATGGATATTGCAGCCCCAAGGGAATGAGGCGGCGCCAGCCGCGGCGGCGCTCGAGCAGATATAACCGCCGCCCTTGCACGCTGGAGAGGTGTTCATCTACCATAGCAATGCCCACCCCGGCTAAATGTGGCTCGCTGGTTAGCATCGCTTCTAGTTGCCGGCGGAAATCGGCGGAACCAGTCCGATCGCCCAACACCAGCACGCTTATTGTGTACTCTCGCGCCCACCGAGTAATGGTTGCTGGCCACTGGCTTGTGCTTACCACTACCCGCTGCAAACAATGGCCACGCTCATTGAGTACCGCTAGTCCACATTTGCTAGTACCCGGATCTATGCCCACAAAAAAATGCGGCACAGCCTCAGCCCTTCCTTTGTTCTAGAGAACGCAAGGCCCCCACTGTGGCGGGGGCCTCGTTATTATCTTCAGTTTTACACCTGCGTTTGTTAGAACCTCATGGTCAAGCCGCTATTCAATGTGAAGGCGGTGAAATCGTCAGCAGCGCTACCTAACAAGCGGGAATACCCGGCTGCCAACTGCCATTGCGCTGCTTCGTATACGGGCTGCTCCCATTTCAGGTAGGCCTGAACATCGCTAACATCGGCTAACTGGGCACCTTGCCCCCAACTGCCTTTGGCTTCGCCCAGTATAAAACCAGCACCGCCAATAGCCCTGTTAAAGCCCAAGTTTAGGCTCTGCTTAGAGCTGAGTGCGCCCTTGGCATTCTCCAAACCGTATGCAGCGGAAAGCGCTGTGCCCCGTATATCTACATTAGCCTGGAGGCCAACTGAAATAACCTGCTCATCGAGGACCTTCACCTTGGTCTTGTTTAGCACATCAGTAATCTTCCGATACCCAACACTTGCCACCAGACCATTGCGGCCGTCGGCTGACCTAGCAAGCACCCAATCGGCTTGCGCCTGCGAAGCTTGGCGCATGGTTTCTAGATCAACGCTGTCAACCGCCCAGTTTTTGGCCTGCTGTAGCTGAGCAGGTGACCAGAAGGCATCGACGACGTTGATGTTGCGCCAACGCTGCTCCCAATTCTTTGCTTCAATTGGGTTGAGCTCCTGACCGTAGCTAGCGCTAACGACCAAACGATCGGCAAACATATGATATTTCTTAACTCCCAGTTCTATCATGAAGTGCTGGTAGTCAGTGGTAGAATTAATGTCATCGTTTAAACCGTACTCAATTGTAGCCAACAGCGGCAGCATCACTTTCAGTTCCCGTGTGGCATTAATGAGTAGGCTGGTCCGGTCGCCGCCGAAGTTGCTCACCGAACGGTGTGTCAGCTTGGTGTGGAAGTCCAGTAGACGCAAACCGCTGATCTCCAAGCCCAGGTATTTCTCCTGTTTGCCTTCGAGTGTGGCGGCCTGCTGCGGTGAGGCTAGTGGCTGCAACCAATTAGCTTCATTGCAACCATATTCGGCCAGTACCTTTATACCAAGTGGTTGGCCTTTTTCGTTCACTCCGGTTTGCCCGAAGATGCGGCTGATTTGTACATCGCCACTTTTCGCCTTGCTATCGTTTTTGATGGCGATAGTAGCATTGTAGTCCATCACATCGCTGTTACCGAAGACGGAGAGCGATTGCACCTGAGCTGCTGCATTGACCGGGGTTGGTAGTGCTCCCAGCGATGTGCCGGCAAAGCTCAACCAGTTGGCCCGCACTTGGAACATATTCGTAATTGGCGCTGTTAGCGAAACTGCGCCGTAATGAGCCGTATCGCTGTTAGGAACAGAGACTATTGGGTTTAAATCTGGGCCAATGCGCCTAGCGTCGGCTTGACCGAAAATAAGGTCTGCCTGTAGCTTTGGCATAGTAATGCTTGCCTGCATACCTTTAGGCCGCCACAAAAGTGCATCCCATTTTTCGCTGCTTAGTATTCGCACATCAAAATTACTGATGTCGAACCCTGTTATCCCTGTCTGCAATGAACCCAAATGCAGAGAACGCAACGGAGAGTTGGTAGTCAAATCAATATCTATACCAGCGTCATGCGCTCCTGGTAGCAGCAGATCCTTGCTAATATACAACGTGCTGCGCAGGTTTGCACCCGGAGCTGGTACGGTTGCCAAGTCTATAGTGTAGACGGCTAGCGCTTCATTGTTAAGGAAGCGAGATTCATCGTACCAATTCATTGCTCTGGCTCTTTGCCCAACTGATTGGTTGGAGCTACGTGGATCGTTGAAGATAACATTGCCACTCACATTGGTTACTTGCAACTGAGCTCCCATATTGATTTCAGTAGCGTCGAACTTCTCCTTGATGGGTGACAATATTCCTGCTAACTGCTTGTTTTCGGTATCTTGCTTTTCAGCAAGCGCAGTCAAGTCACTGGCGGTTTTGCTAATAGATGCCTGATTATCGGCAATGGCTGCCGCGTTATCTTTAACATCGGCTTGTACTGCAGTTATTTGCCCTTCCAATTCGGCAGCTTTTAATATAGATTCTTCGGCCTTGCGTAGCAGATTATTTAACTGCTCTTGTTGAGCTTCACTATCTTTGAGCATAAACTCGGTAGCTTCCCAAACACCGGCTACCTGCCGTTCAAGCTCAGAAATGCGTGCATCTAGCTCTTTATTGATGTTGCTGATTTTTAGGTTGGTATCGACAATAGCCGCCGCGTTATCCAAAATAAGTGCAGTCAAATCATTGGCGATCTTGCTAATAGATGCCTGATTATCGGCAATGGCCGCTGCGTTTTCTTTTACATTCGCTTGTAATGCAGCTATTTGCTCTTCAAATTCGGCATCTTTTAATGTTGACTCTGCTGCTTTGCGCTGCAGATCTTTAATCTGTTCTTCTTGGGCTTCACTACCTTTGAGCAGAAACTCGGTAGCTTCCCAAATGCCAGCTACCTGCTGCTCAAGCTCTGTGGTACGTGAATCATTGTCCAAAATAAGCCCATGGTTCTCATCGATCCGAGCCAGTAAATTGGCGTCGGCATCCTCCATTTGTGCGCCCAACTTTTGTAGCGTTTCTTTCATTCCAGCTATCTGTGACCGTAGTTCCGCTATTTCCTGGGCAAATTCTGTACCCAAAGCTTCTACGCTAGCTGTAATAGCATCCACTTTATCTTGTATAATAGCATGAATGCTGTCTATATCGCCTTTAACTGCTGCAACGGCCGTCTCCAAATCAGAAATACGGCCTAAAGCGCCAGCAAGCTTCTCGGCAACTATGCGAGTCGCTATCTCCTCCGCTTCATCGGCACTGATAGCTTTCTTTTCCAAGGCAGCAATTCGTGCGGCATTTTCTTCAATGGTAGCCAGCTCTTCAGCAAGTAACTCGGCTACATACTGGGCAATAGCCGCTTTGGCTTCCTCAGTCATAACAAACTTGTGCTCGTGATCAGCTGCCAATGCGATGGCTTGAGCGGCTAAATTGTAAGCGTCATTTGCTCTGTCCATAGCTGCAGCTACATCGGAAAGCTTTGCGGCAGCGTTGGCCAATTCAGCTGCTTTAGCAGCAGCAGCGGCGGCGGCTTCGGCTGAAGCTTGGGCGCGTTCCACATCTTCGGGTTTGGCAGCGGCATCGGCTAGCCTTTTTGCTTCTTTGGCAGCTTCGGCAGCTGCATTCACGGCTGCTTCATACTCGCTTAAATCTACCGTCGGCAGATTTCTAATAGCATCTAAAGCTTGGTTGGCATAATCGGATGCTTCCTGCGCTTTTTTGGCGGCAGCGTCGGCTAACTGCCAAGCTTCTTCGGCCCGTTGCCTGGTTGCCTCATCTGGCGTAATTATGCTCTGCTGCTTAACTGTTGCAGCTAAATCCTCAATTTCTTTGGTTAAAGCTTTGATTTCGGCTTCAATAGCACTCGCACGATCATTAGCCATGAGTGCTGCGGTAAGTGCGTCTTGGGCTTTGGCTGCTGCGTTAGCTATTTGTGCCTCCATTTCGCCGGATTTGGTAGCAATACGCTGATCAATCTCATTCAGCAGTAGTGCTTCCATACGAGTAAGTATCCGGCTGAAGACCATGGCCATTTCGTAACGAGTAAAACTACGATCTCCCCCGAAAGTGCCATCTGGGTACCCTTCAACTAGGCCAGCTGCTGCTAGCCCCGTTACGGCATCGTAAGCCCAATGATCCGTAGGAACATCGGGAAACGGATTGCCAGCAGCGAAACCGAGTGCCGCAATAGCGATCGCCATGGCCGCCGCGAGGAACAGAGACAATCCCTTCCGGTGCATACAAATCTACCCCTTTCGCGTCGGTCGTTCTTGCCACTAAGTAGGTGTTCCGAGTGCAAACAGAGAAAGGCAAACATACACTAACTGGTCATACTATTCGAAGGAGTAATAGGTAATCCCTTCCGATCCGCTGGTATTAATGAAGAACAAATTGCGATCATATGGGCTGTTCTTCTACTGTTCTTCTTTGTTATAATTCTTAGCACATGGGCGCTGAATAATACTGTTTCCGTTAGGAGGCCTTTCATTGAAAGAAAATGATGCAGGGAAAAATGAGGTGTTAGCATCACGCTGGCAGCAATTTTTGTTCCCTATCTCCAGAACAAGCCAGTTACAGGCCGCTTTTATAAGCATGATGCTTGTCTTAGTCGGTTCCTGGCTGGGCGGAGTATCAAAAGTATGGAACCTAAATTTGTTGGCTCCTATAATCGTAGGATATGTTTTTGGTAGCAAAATGCACCCTAAAGTGTGGGTGGGTCCCCTGGCGGTTACCTTTAGTATTATAGGCCTCGGCTGGATAGTATGTTTAGTGGTAGGTATCGCTAACGATAAGGATATATCAATGCTTATCACCCAATACGGGTTGTATGTTTTCCTTTCTATGACAGCTAGTTCTGGCGTGAGAAAAATGATACAGCGGTATAGACACTCATCATAAATCGTAAATCGTATCACTCTGTACGATACGGTGTGATTATCGTTTATCGAAAACCGTATCACTCTGTTCGATGCGGTGTGATGATTGTTTTAGGTTCCAATCAATTATCATCTTAATTTTGCGAGGCGGTAAGTCGTATAGAGCGCATACCGCCTTATTTATATCGGCCTCCGCTTGTTCAATTATTTGGGCAGAAGATTGATTATGTAATAGGCGGGCTGCGGCAGCAACCTGCTGCCAAAGCTGGGTATGTGCAGGTATAATTGGTGGTACGGGCAGTTCAAGCAAGTGGGCTAACACCACATTGGTTGTGAGGGTTGCCTGATCGTTGTAACGGTGCTCATAATAAAATGAGAGTGCGGCGCTGTTCAACCAGCCTAATAGCGCCCAACAATCCCATTTGGCCCGGGGCCAAAGCAGGTAAACTCCCTGTGTCGTATATGCACCCGATGTATCGAGCGCGGCTTGTATGCATGGCGCAATTTTCGATACCAACACTTTTGTGGTGGCAAAATTCACCTGGGGTTTATATTTAACTCCTGGTACATGTGGGTCAAGCCAAGCTGGCGCTGCCAAATGGTAGCGATTAACGTGTAGCCCAGCGTAAACAGGGTGACAATGCTTTTCGTCGGGTTTGTTTGTGATCAAGCGATAATCAATTTGTTCTGTTAACAATGCGCCACAGGTTGGGCACTCTTTATGTGCTCGCTTTTTACCGGGTGGCGATGCATACTCTCCACAGCTGGCACAGCGGGTTAGTAATCCGGCGCTACCGTACTCCAGACCACGCTGCCAACTGATCATCTGACGCAGTTTTATCGGCGCCGTCTCATCCATGTACTGTACTAGATCGAAAATTGCCTGATTGCTATGTATGGTGATTAAGGCTGTTTTGTTGCTGGCGAAGACGTGCTGATCTAACTGGCAAAGCGGCGTCAGCTTCCAAACCTGATGCTGATATAACCGCCCACCGGAGGTGGCAGAGCGTTCACCAGAGGTGGTAGCCGCTGTCAGCCGTGCCAGGGTAGTTAACGAATCCTTGTTATTCGGTGGTTGCCGGTGAGCCACTAGCAATACAGCTTCCTGGGTCACCGTTGCGAATGGGCAGCCAGCATCAATCACCCATTCTAACCGCCCCTCGGTAAGCAGATTGCGACGAACGGTGGCGTAATCGTGACCTTTTAGAAAGTTGCGCGGCAGTACAAAACCAAGTCGCCCTCCAGGGGCTAGGTTATGCCAAGCTTTATACAGTATGTTGCTGAATGTGTTGGCGTTTGGCAATGGCAAACCAACAGATTGCGCCGCTTTGGCCACACTCCCTTTTGCTCCCCATGGTGGGTTTCCCAACACTACATCGGCAGTAAACGATGCTGTAGCTGCATCTTGGATCTCTAGATGGCTGAGATGTGCGCTTGTACCAGCAGCAATTGAAAGCACTTGAAATGCGCAGGATAAAGCTTGTTTATCAGTATCGTAACCGTACAAGCAAGATAGGGCTCGAGCACTCGCCACTGCGGTTATATCACCGTACAGTTGTTTGCCAGCTAATTGTTCTTCCTGACGGGCGAGCTTAATATGGAATGCACGTAGCCAGCGAAATGCAGTGAGTAAAAAACGACCACTACCACAGGTCGGGTCGCATACGCGCAGTTTAGTAGCTTTAATCACCCAGTTGGTAAATTCTGCCTTATCATGGTTGGCAATAGCTAACGTTGTTGCAGTTCGTATCTCGGATAATACTGGTTGCAATACGAGAGAGGTTAACAAGTTTACCAGGTGTATAGGGGTGTAAAAGGAACCAGATTGTCGACGGGGACTATCAATGAATGAGCGGCCCGCTGCTGGTGATATCATTTGCTCTTCCCAGTTCGCTTCCCAGCAAATGGCTTGGCGAAAACGAGCGGCCGCGCTCATTTGGCTCAATTGATTCACCTCATTAAAAAAGGGTGGTGAACCAGCCACCACCCACCCAACCTTGAACGGCGAACCAGCCACCGTTCCGGCAACTCCCAACAAACCTCTTTTTCTTGCCCGACTCCGTGCGTTCGAGATACAGCAGCATTGCCTACGGTAGACATCGCTACTGGTCACACCCTTGCGGGTACCTGCCACCAGCCTACGATTTCGTTCCCTGCTGCTTTCCCGATCTATTAACCGGATGCTTGCCGCACCGTGCACCTGGTTGGCTAAAAAGCTCGATTCCTCGGGAGCTGCATCTACATTATACCATCTTTGGAACTTCGTCGCCACTATTATCAGTTAATTCGGGCTGGTTACTATTGTTATCTGTTGCCCTTGAGGCGACGATACGTTTTTTGCCATTATTTTCCTGCGGCCAGGCAATATCGGTTACATCGAAACCTGCTTGGCGCAAACCGTCGAGAATACCTGAGTGAAAATGAGCCGTATTTTCAGTAGATGCTTGCGAGATGATCTCCTGTAATGCCGCATTAACCATGGTAGCTACGGTTAAACCGAGCTGATATGCGTTATCGGTAGATACAATGGGTAACTGCCACAGACCGTTCTCGTTTTCAGGTAAATCCATTTGATTCTCCTCCTTACAATAACAGTTTACCCGTGGTTGCGGTTTGTCACACCTACGTTCACTCACTTATCACACCGAATGAAACAGACTCATACGGATAAGGGGAACACGGATACGAGACTGCGAATAAGAAGACCCCGCCAGCAATATAACCAGCGGGGCCTCTTTCTTCAAACCGATTATCTGCACACACCTATCACGACTTATTAGTTGATTTATCCGACCTGTCTTCTGTAAACCGATAGAATGTGAAAGCATACAGGCCTGACAAACCTACTAGAGCGTAGACGATGCGCGACGCCATACTAGGGCTGTAAGTGCTGGTTCCACCAAATATGGATTGCACCAAATCAATATCAAACAGCCCTACCAACCCCCAGTTAAGGGCACCCACAATGATTATAGTGAGCGCAATAGCTCGTAAAGTATCCACGATAGCACTACCCTCCTTGCTAACCATAACTCATTGCTTATGCCGCTATTCTTGCTCCATTAGTCCTTACATATTCATGCAAGCTACATTACTTGTTGTAAAACTACTTGACTGCGTTGATCCAGCCGCTCTACCGCAGGTAATTCAAAGCGGTTACCATCTACATCAACTAGCAGAATATGTCCGTTTTGCAAGCGAACCACTGTCTCCCGATTCGCCCGTACCACTAATTCACGCTGACCACGCTGCGATGCAACCGTAAAATATAGCGTATCACTCTCTGAACGGACCGAGTGTACTTGGTCCACCATGTTTACGAAGTAACGGCAAGATAGCGCCTTCTCTACTAGCTTTCGTACCGGCGGTTTCATCCCAGATAGTGACCGTATTGTGCCTATTTCATCTTGTTTGTGATTCAAGAAAACAAGATACTCGTTGCTTTGCGAAAGGGGAAATGCCCGTACCACACTTATGCCTAACCAGCTGCGTTCATCGCCCAACGTGAGACACAGCCCCCAAGCCTTGCTCGGGTGTAAATGTATTTTGCTGGTATCCAGCCACCCTGGTTCCCAGGCATCCCGCATATATTCAGCAAATGAATGATGCGCCATCTCTTGTTGCTGCTCTTTATGCTTCAATGTTATTTCACCCCACTGCCTTGGCCTTATTCACTTCCGCCTGCATGTTTACCAGACGGTAATATATTCCTTTTTTCTCCAACAGCTCATCGTGCGTGCCCATCTCCGCAATAATCCCATCATCGAGCACCACCAACCGGTTGGCATTACGCAAAGTAGAAAGGCGGTGGGCAATAGCAAACGTGGTACGCCCTTGCACCAGCCGGCCAATGGCCTCTTGTATTTGCCTTTCCGTTTCGGTATCAACCGATGCTGTGGCTTCATCCATAATAAGTATGCTAGGATCGTGCAGAATTGCTCGAGCAATGGAAATACGCTGCCGCTCACCCACCGAGAGTTTGGTCCCTCGCTCACCCACCTGCGTATCGTAGCCATCGGGCTTGTTAACTATAAAGTTATGAGCATTGGCCGCGCGAGCGGCTCGCACAATATCTTTTCGACTAGCACCCGGTTTGCCATACGCAATGTTTTCGCTAATAGTCCCGTTAAACAGGAAAGGTTCCTGCAAAACCATGCCAATGCGGCCACGCAAACTATCCAGCCGTATGTTTTTCACGTTAACGCCATCAATAGTTATTTCACCTTCATCTACATCGTAAAAACGGCAAAGCAAGTTGATGAGTGTGCTTTTACCCACACCCGACCGACCAACTAGGCCGATCATTTCACCCGCTGCCACATGTAGGTTTACGTTTTTCAAAACTGGTTTGTAACGTTCGTACCCAAATATAACATCCTTAAACTCCACTTCGCCTTTGATTGTGGGTAACGCTCTAGCCTGAGCATCCTGATACGGCTCTGGTTGCGAATCAATCACCTCAAAAATGCGTTCTGCTCCAGCTAGTGCCCGAGTTGTCCAGTTGCTTAAATGCGAAAGCCACTGTAACGGACCGTACAAGATACCTTGGTACAATGTGAACATCACTAGTTCACCCGGCGTCACATGACCTTGCAGCACACGTAGACTACCAAAAAGATAAACCAGCACATAGCCGATTCCCGCCGTAAAGTTCATTGTGGTAAAGAAAGCGAACCAGAGCCGATCTGTTTTGGTGCTTATAGTGCATATATCATTGTTGCGACTATCTAAACGATCAATTTCGCGACTCTCTTGAGCAAACGCTTTTACCACTTTTATGCCAGTGATCGACTCATTAAGATAAGCCGAGAAATTGGCCCATTTCTGCCCCCAAGCGTAGAACATGCGTTGTAGATGGCGCCAAAAACCTGCTCCGCCTAGTAATAGCAAAGGCGCTGGGGCAAAAGCACACAAAGCAAGCTGCCAATCGGCGGCAAATAGCATCACAGCTACGCCAACAATTAGCACCGTGTTAGAGATAATATACGGCAAGCCATCTACCAGCACACCTTGTAACCGATCGCTATCGCTGGTGACCCGCGACATTATTGAACCAATTTGCCGTTTATCGTAAAAACGCAAGGTTAAACGCTCTAGCACTCTATATATGTGTGCCCTGATATCCCTGGTCACCTTGGCACTAAGAGCTGCCACAATCCAACTATGCACAAACCCGGCCACAGCCTCCAAAACGTATACGCCTAGTAATGTAAGGACCAACGGTACTAGCAGTTTTACCTGGCGTTCAGTTAACACCTGGTCAATTATCATGCGCGTTACTTTAGGCGGAATTAAACGTGCGCCGGTGCTTACCAAAGCAACTAAGGCCAAAGCTAACCCGCTGGGCCAATAGGGCTTCATGTAACTGGCAATACGCATTAACACCGCTACTTTACGAACACAAGCCGGGCAAAGGCCGCCTGGCTCCGGTAGCAATCGATTGCACTTAGTACAACGGCGCACATCTTCGGGGGGAAAGGTGCCTGGGTCTTCCCCTTTGGCTACTTTTTCCAACGCTCGAGCCGCCTCCGCAAACCTCTCCGATAATGAACTAGAGAAGTAGATCAGCGTGACCAGCTCGGTGTTTATTAGTGCCCACAGACGGCCGCCACCTACCAGCGGATCCACCTTGGCCCATTGCAGATCGTTTGTGTTATATTCCGTCACTTGCCAATAAGAATCGTCCTCAGCTGGAAGGAAGGTGAGTAAACGCTGTTCGGTTACTACTAACCAACCAACGGCGAAACGTTCGGGCGTAGCCATGTCACTAGCCAGACTAATGATTATCTCTTCGTTGGCAGCGCGACTTTCCACCTCATTTTGTATATCAATAGGCAGCGGCCATTTTATCTGCATCAGTATTTCTCCTCCTACAAGTGATGCATGGTTTTTTAGGCTTGCCGCCGCAGATTAAGCATACAAAAAACCACGGCAGCAAGTTGCGCCGTGGCTCAAGTTAAACCGTTCCCTATATAACTAGGGTAGCGGAACTCTTGTTCGAGCACTGGCGCGCAAGAAACCCGTTACAAATGCGGTATAGCCGGTTGCGATAAAAATTCTTTGCTTGATCATGTCTCTTGCGCCTCCCTTCAATAGGTAATAATAAAACAGCAACCACATTTTACCGTTCTGGTCACCTTTTGGCAAGTGGTTTTTTCACTTTCTTTGCGCTAATTAGTTCCGTCGCTAATTCGTGCAAACTCGAATAAATGAGGCAGTTGGCAAGAGGCTCATCTTTAAAGCTTGATCTGCTTGTCACTCCAGTGAGCAACAAAGCGGCGCCACCCAAGTGTTCACCCAAAGCAATATCTGAATCGAGGCGATCGCCAACAGCCAAGCATTCGTGGGGTGAGAGCTGTAACGCGGTACAAGCCTGCGTAGCAGCGAAAAGGCTGGGTTTAGCCGCCACAACCGCCGTCTTGCCACTCACCCGCTCAATTGATGCTAATATGGCACCTGTCCCGGGTTTGAGGCCATCAGCAGCGGGAAAGGTAGCATCGGCGTCAGTAGCTAGCAGCAGTGCATCGCCTTGCAATGCATGCAAGGCTTGTGTCAACTTGGTATAACTGAAATGATAATCGCCACCGACAATAACTAAACCAAACGAATCAACATCCGTAACCGCTTCACCAGCAGGGACAAAATCAACCCCAGCTAAGCGCAACTCAGTTAGCAAGCCAGCTTCGCCAATGGCCAATGCCCGCTGGCCACCAGCGTGTAGGCGGGCGTAACTAGCGGCTAAAGAGGTGCCGGTGAGCACCGTATCTACCGTTGCTGCCAGCCCTAGGTTGTGCAACCGCTGCACAACCTCTTGCCGACTTTGCGTGGCATTGTTCGAAAGGTAGACGATTCGTACACCCGCCGCTAGTAGTTGCTCTACTGCCTCTACAGCGCCAGGTATCGCCATATTCCCTCGATATATTGTCCCATCTAAATCTAGCGCTAACCCGCGCACATGCTGAAGGTTCATTTGAATAAAGCACCTCTATATGAATAAGCTTGACGCGCTAAGCGCCCCGTAAGCGGGGCGCCAATGTAAAAAAGCCTGCCTAACTCACCTAAAACGACATCGTCACTTGGGCCCTAACCTGAGAAAACTCGTTGCTTTGAAACATATCTTCTGAGCTAACGGATAAATCAGCATGGAGTACTGCAAAGTTGATGCCGATGCCCGCAGTAGTGAGCCTCGTTTGATCAGGATAAACCACTTGCCCAGCCCGTACGCTCAGTAAGTTGAACAATAACCGAGTCTCTGCACCCATATGCAGTATGCCCTGATCCGTACCAGGAGGTAGCTCGTAATCTGCTGCTAGTGTAATAGCGTCCAATTCCAAAGCAACACCAGCCCGATACGACGGGTCCAGCTTCTCCGTAACGGTTATTGCACCTTTTGTTTTATCAATGCTGCTGTAAATATCGTTTACAGCCAGACCGGCCCGCAGCGGACCCACTTTGGCCATCAAGCCGGCATTCACTGAGTAGCCTTGCCATTCGCTATCTATTCTACTTTCAATTGTAGCGGTGTTTGTATCAGCGTAAAAAACATCTTGTCGGCCTTGTATCACATCGACGCTACCACCTATACGCAGGTTAAATAGCTCAGTAAGCCGGGTACCATAACCTATGGAGGCTCGACCATTTATATCTTGTACTACAATATCGTCGCCGCTTGCGGCATCAACTTGCTTCATAAGCGCAGCATTAGCAAACGCGCCTAACCCAAAGCCGCCTATCCGCAAGCCGGCTTGGCCATGCAATTTCAGATCCTCATCTGCAGCTATCTGCCATACATCATCAGAACCACTAGCTGATATGAGCTCCAAATTGTTAACACAGGCCCCCGCGGCAACTTCAAAATCCGTTTGCCCTAAGCCAGCTGGATTGATTTGGAGAGCAGAGAGATCGCTGGCCAATGCCGTATATGCCCCGCCCATTGCGTACGCTCTTGCACTCGAGTACTCAGATGCACTTACACCGACCGATATAGCGAGTAAAAGCACGGCGATAGTAAACAGGACCTGCATGCCTTTTCGCATTGCATAACCTCCTGCATGTAAAATATGGTATAGCTTACTTCAACAAGCGGAAAAAATATCCTCTCAGCGCTACTTAGTTGATGTTTATAGCCATAACCGGGAATACTGAGGGCACTAGTTTAGTTTGGAGGAAGGTGCGTAAATTATATGGCTGATTTAACAAAGTGGAGTCCCTTTGAAGACGTGTGGCGTATGCGGGATAACTTCAACCGCCTCATTAACTTTCTTTCCCCTGGGGCCGAAACTAACGAGCAGGGTTGGAAAGATGCTTGGCGGCCATCTGTTGATGTACACGAAAACGACGATACAGTGCACGTAAGTGCCGAGATACCAGGCGTTAACCCCGACGATTTGGATATTATTGTAACCGACGAGAACCTGACCATTCGCGGCGAAGTAAAGCAAGAAGCAACCACTGATGAGCACGGTTATAAGCGTATTGAACGGCGTTACGGTAGTTTTCAACGAACTATACCATTTCCGGTTACTGTGAAGCACGATTTAGCCAATGCGCAATACGAAGACGGTATACTCAAGATCACCGTTCCCAAGGCTGAACCAAGCAAAACAAAGGCTTTTCGCTTAAAAGTGAGTAATAATAAGCGTCCGCCACTGCAGTGAATTTGGCTGTGAATTCACAAAGGGCGTTGGTTTGTGCCAACGCCCTTTCCATGCTCATAACTGTTTGATACGGATATTACGAAACCATATTTCCCCGCCATGATCTTGTATACCTATATGGCCATTCCGAGGCATATTAGCATACGCATAAGGATATTTATTAGGCGTCCCATCTGGGCTCATGTTCGGTTTAGTGCATAAACTTACATCAAGCTGTGTGACTACTACACCGTTTAAAGCAATTGCGATCTGGGGCCCCTCACAAGTGATTTGCGCTGTATTCCACTCCCCTGCCGGCTTGGCCACATCCTGGCTGGGGCCTACAATATCGTAGATTGCTGCCGTTCTCCTTTTAGGATCTAGTTTTTCATGTTGAATAGGGTCAATAATCTGCATTTCAAAACCAGTGAAGCGCCAATCATCAGGGTTATCCAAATCACTGATTCTAAAATAGACTCCCGAATTGGTTTGCGGCGCAATCCGGTATTCCAACTCCAGTATGAAATCGGTAAAACGTTCTATTGTGTAAAGATCGTGTTTTCCGGCTCCGGCTTTAGGCGTAGCCAAGTGAAACATGCCATCGGTAACAACCCAACCATGGTTCTCGCTCTTGCTACCCCAGCCTTGAAAACTAGTGCCATTAAATAGATCACGCATGATAACTGCCTCCTAAAATATAAGCGTCTTTGCAACTAGCCTGTACCTGGTGGCCAAGACTTCCCTTTTGGATACACACTCGCCAACTATCCGCATCGGCATCCATTCGAAGAATTGGATATGGCACTACTCTACCTTCAACCTGACAATACAATACAAGCTGCTCTTGAGGTGAATCTCCTTCTATAGGCCGACAGTGCAAAATGGTTTCATCTGTTGATGAGCTAATAGAGTCGATGATGATGCGTAGGGCGTGCGGTGGGTATTGTTGCTGTGGCTTGGTATTATCATAAAGGTTTCCGCCGATAGTGCCTTTGCTCACCAACTCCCCTTTATCCCACTGTAGGTAGTTGCATAATCCTTCGAGTTGCCAACCTTCATATTGGCAACTGTTAGCGAAACGAAGGTAGCCCACCGGCGATGTTGATGTTAATAATGGCTCCACCACGGTTGGGGAAGCACATTGAATTGCGAAACGAGAATCGCCGGCATGAACAACGAGAAGCCCACTGCCATTAGGGTCATACTGCAGTGAGGCGGTAAAAGGTGTGAATTCCATGTTTTCACTGAGGGCATATGCCGTGGCAAACAAATATGTTTGTCCATTAGATTTCACTTGGCGGCACAAATATGGCAAAGTAGCTCCCGCATCACGAGCGCCACGTTGACCCCACCCTTTGGCAATGTAGGTGTGCTCACGCTCGTCGCTGGGGTATGTTACATGCATGAACATGTTACTGCTGGTCGGAAATGAAATGGTGCCCGTTGGTTCCCCTGCAACTGGTCCGTGCATTAACCACTGATATGTTTCGCCGCCTTGCACCCAGAAAAAATCGGCCAGAATCCCCTGATTCATGTGGCCTAGCCGCACAATACACCTTTCGTACACTTGGCATTGTGCATAAGCGTTCGATCTAAGCCTCGCCACTGATAAACCAGGTGAATTGTGATACAGAATAATATCCCCATCTCGTCCTTGGGTGCGTTGGTTCATTTCATCAACAACCACCAGGTTGTGAGCGGCTGTATCAGTCGTATGGTGCTGATAATTTGCCATATCCCACAAATAGCCCAGATCGGAGAGGAATTCTTGATTCTCATCGCCCCATATCAGGTTTAAGTGATCTTTATGCCGATGAGATCTAGCAGGTGGTACGCTAATGTGCAGGTACTCACTACTTTCGGATGTATGCGCATGCAGCATCACACTCTTGCCAACTGGTGACACTTCGTGCTCTCGGACGGGCAAAAATTTATGGGTTGGCTCAGATAGGGGGCTGTAAAATAGCGGAATGATAGGATGATACCCACCGTACCAAAATTGTGCAATGCGGCCATGAGCAGGGAATTGGCGACATGCAGCTACGTCTGGGGCCAGACCATGGGCCGCCCACTGATACCGCTGGGCCGCTAGCGAAGCAAGGATCGGCGATCGTAGTGCCGGGTGTCGATTATCATCGACCAGAGGATACTGACCGTTCGGTAGAGCTGCTTCCATTAAGCGACGCAGTACACGCTCATATGGGAGCCAATTATACAAATTGAGCTGGTTGGCAAAGAGGTCATGGCCTTTATAGTTAAGTAAAATCTCAGGAATTCTCCATAAGCCATGCAACATCATAGTGGCATACCCGCTAGATTCGGGTGTGGTACCATCTGCCAGAAACCATTCCTTAATGGCCCGCATAAACCCATCCAGAGCGTAACTGACAAGTTGATCGCGGCCAAGGAGTGCGCCAATCATGCAAACCGCGCCTAAGCGGCAACCCGCCTTGTTGTTGATTTCTTGGTCACAAATTAGTAACGGTAGGCCATTGATGAGGATGTTTTTTTGAATGAGGTGGTGTTCAACACCAGAGTACAAAGGTTGCCCGGCCAACGTTGCTGCTCGCGTAAGGTCGTAGGCGCCAGCAACGCGCATCATCCAATGCCCTTCTATGCCGCCGTAAAATGCTCGACCTGCGTTCCAAATACCCTTGTGAAGGTAGTTTACCGGTACATTTGGTGGCACTGATAGAATTGGTTCGGGCAGATTGTTCAATGTGAAAGGGGCTTCTTCGGGGTCCATATCTACTATTTGACCCAATGCATTATGAATTAGATAGCGTGGGTAAACCTCGGCGAAACGCAAGAGAATTCGCCGTGTAACCTGGGCCCACTCTGGCTCGCCAGTTAAAAAGAACAACATAGCACTGCGATAACATAATTTCGCTGCGAAGTCTGTACCACGTGAGCGCAAATACCCGCTGAAACTGGCACGCACAGTAATAGGACCATCGCGCCCGCCGCGATTAACCCAAGGCTTTTTACTAATGTAGCCAAATGATTGCGCAGGATCCCAGCAACTTTGTAAAATGATATCTTCCGGATAATCAGGGTGCGGAAAAGTAATACCACAGCCGCGACAAGTCATTTCTCCCGGGTGGAGTGGATGCCAATAATACGCACCGTGAGTTGGTGAGAATCCGCATATAGGACAATTGGTTTGGGCCATGGCCCGCGGTGTTGTGGCAGATATAATTTCCTCAAGCCACGTTTGTGAAGGTGGAAACATGGCGATGGCTTGTTTTTCATCCTCGAGAAAGCGTTCTCCGTTATAAGTCTTCAACCAATTCCAAGCGTTTTCATGTTGAGGGTGACCTAAGTGCAAGGGAGCTGATGGGTTAAAGTAATGCAGACTGTTATTCACTGCGCTTTTTAAGGCAGTGAACACTTCCTGCATGGGAGGGGTTGAAAACTTCCATTCTGCGAGTGCTGAATCTGCTACGGGTAGCAAAGGTATGACCACCTTTGCAAAGCAATATATTTTCGTTAGTTCCGCAGAGTATAACAACTACATTATCTATCAAAGAGGGAAGGTAATCAACCGCGCAGACTGCTAATGTATTGCTCCGCAGCTAATATGAGAGCCAAGCCATGGCGAGCACCGAGTAAAATAGAGTTTTCTTGCAAATATTCCTGATGAGTATGCGTGCGCCCACCCACTATCAGCCCCACTGCCATAGCTGGCACACCAAGTGATAGCGGCACATTAGCATCGGTGCTGGACGATAGCAAACTTACATCTATATGAGATGAACGGTACACACCTAATACCGCTTCTAGCAGCGGATGATTGGAAGGTAGTTGCCCACCTGGTCTATCGCCTACGACGGTGATGCTCACGCGCAATTGCGTATGGCTACTAACTGCCGCTATAATAGCCTCTTGTACCTTCGCCTCTAGCTGGTTTAAGACCTCGGCATCTTCGGAGCGCATATCCACCAGCATGCGGGCCTCTTCAGCAATTGCATTCACCGAGACGCCGCCGTCAACTACGCCAATATTATAAGTAGTACGTGGTTTCACTGGTACGGTTATAGCATCAATGGCTGCTATAGCCCTCCCTAATGCATGTATGGCACTAGGCTCGCCAAAATCGCCCCAGCTATGGCCACCAGCGCCGTTGAATACCACCTCTAGCCGCCGACTTGCCACGCCACATGTAGCAATGCTACCCAAGGCACCATCAAAAATGAGGGCCGCACCAACAGGCCACTTGGCGGCTAAACCAGCGCCAAACAGATGCTTCATGCCACGTAAATCGCCAAGGCCTTCTTCGCCCACATTAGCTACAAAAGCCAACCCACAGTTGAGTTGGCTTTTCAGATCACATATTAAGCGGGCCAAGTTAATAGCAATAGCCACCGAAGCGGAGTTATCGCTTATGCCTGGAGCATACAAGCAACCCTCACTGCGGCGTACAGTTACATCAGTTTCAAGCGGAAACACAGTATCCAAATGTGCGCTGATTAACAGTGTCTTCTGACCTGGTTGCGGATAGCGGCTCATGCAAATCACATTACCGCATTCGTCAATACTTACTTCGCCAGCGCCTGCCATAAGTTTAGCTACATAAGCAGCTCTAGCCTGTTCAGCAAAGGGCGGTGCTGGTATTTCACATATGCTTACTGTATCATCGATAATTTGCTGACTACGCTTTTCAAGCCAAGCACAACCGCGCACATATTCACTACAAAACAATGCACCCGTACTCATCGCTAGCTACCACCTGCTTGGCGTCGCTTTTAATCACTCCGTCTTCAATGAGCAACCTCACTAAAGTGTCTACAATCATGCTATCATATAGCTGGCCAGACAGACTTATAAGCTCCTCAATAGCTACTTGTGGGTCTTTACCCTTCCGATATGGACGATCGCTGATCATAGCATCGTAGCAATCAACCACTGCTACAATGCGTGCTTCTAATAATATGTCGTTGTTTTTTAACCCATGCGGATAACCTGAGCCATCCAAGCGCTCGTGATGCTGTTCAACAATATCACCTATATGACTTAAGAAGGTCTTTTGCACCATGTTTCTTCCATCAACAGGGTGTTTTTTAACCAGATCAAATTCACTACTGGTAAGCGGCCCGGGTTTCATGAGTACTTCGGCGGGTATATTCACCTTACCCACATCGTGTAGCAAGGCAGCATACCCAAGTGCAATAAGGCGATCTTTGGTGAAATTTAACTTTTCGCCAATGCGCAAGGCATAATGTTGCAATCTTTGCGTGTGGTTTAGCGTACAGGTGTCTTTTTCCTCTACAGCGGCAACCATGTTGACCAGTTCTTGCAAACAACTATTAATGTAGTTAAACACTGGTTGAGTGCTTAAGTAAAGGAGACGACAAGGCTCAATAGTTTTAAAGTGGGCTACTTGCCTAAGATCGCTAAAGTAGACATAATCGCCTTTTTTAATGATAACTTCATTATCGTTTTCACCATGAATTAGGCTGCCTTCAATCACGTAAAAAAACTCGAATGTATTATCTTTCTCACCTGGGGTCAAACAAAAATAACGCCCCGGCTCAATCTCTTGCATCATCACTTCCATGCCGTTGGGGGATGAAGCAAGCAGTGTAAGTGTGCCTGAATCCTTGCTGAACCTATCCAAAAACGCCCCGTTCAAGCCCAGATACAGACCTTGCATACAGATTCCCCCTTGAGAGCGACATACCCCGCAAACCAACAGTTTGCGGAAACTAA
>CAYMKM010000010.1:0-21883 GCA_964390985.1 uncultured Clostridia bacterium
GAAAGATACAAACGCTCTATGGCCTGGCGGCGGGAGAAAAGGCGGCGTGAAGCGGTAGAAGCGCAGCGTAAAACGCAAACCCGCCATCGCTCTAACCGACACCACACCCAGCGCCACGCACATACCGCCACACGCTAGCGTCCCGGGGGGCACCGTTCGGCGTTGACATGGGAGACGGCCGAGCAGTACCCTTTTTTGGGGGCGGCCCAAGCATCACCAACCCCGCCCGGCACCGCTGAACTGCTCGGACAAGGGACCAATGTCAACGCCGTAATGGGGGACCCGGCAACTACGTCTGATATAAACCGAGGAGCCCTACATACGCAACCCTTACGATTTGATTAACTACCAGCCCCGTTCGGCCATTCGCTGTTCGGTGGCGATATTGGCAATTTGCATACCCCGCATTGCTTCGCCTAGGCCACGGGAAATTTCAGCCAATACACCAGGCTCATTATAATGAGTGGTGGCGGCAACTATTGCTTTTGCACGCTTAACAGGATCATCGCTTTTGAAGATACCTGAACCTACAAAAACAGCTTCAGCACCCAATTGACGCATTAAGGCGGCGTCTGCGGGAGTGGCTATACCACCAGCAGATAGATTGGGTACAGGTAGCTTACCAGTGCGAGCTACTTCGGCCACCAGCTGCAAAGGAGCACCCAGCTCCTTAGCAGCTGCTACAAACTGCTCTTCGCCCAATGTGGTCAGCCAGCGAATTTGGCTGGTAATTTTGCGCATGTGTCTTACGGCTTCAACTACATCGCCAGTACCCGGCTCACCTTTGGTGCGAATCATGGCAGCTCCCTCGGCAATGCGGCGTAGCGCTTCGCCTAAATTACGAGCACCACAAACGAAAGGAACCTTAAAGGTGTGCTTATCAATGTGAAACTCCTCGTCAGCAGGGGTAAGCACTTCGCTTTCATCAATAAAATCTACATTCAGAGCTTGAAGAATCTGCGCCTCGACAAAATGGCCAATGCGAGCCTTAGCCATTACCGGAATGCTAACTGCATTTTTGATTTCAATAATCTTCTCCGGGTCGGCCATGCGGGCCACTCCACCAGCTGCCCGAATGTCTGCAGGGACGCGTTCTAGAGCCATTACAGCCACTGCACCGGCATCTTGGGCAATTTTAGCTTGATCAGCGTTGGTAACATCCATTATTACCCCGCCCTTGAACTGATCAGCTAAGCCACGCTTCACTTCGAAATCACTTAACATCACGTTTTATACCTCCTCTTGGTTTCACTGCTTTAACGGAAAAATAAAAACACCCGAATGACTTCGGGAGTATTGGGAGCGCATAACCGCAAGATGCAGCATTTACGGTTTGCCTTCTCCCAACCAGACTATAACTGGCGGCTCCGGGATCGCACCGGATCGACTGCTGGGGCTGATGGGCTCGTCCTCATATGAGGCATTACCACCGGTCAGGAGTTGGCTGATAGCGGATGCTGACAGCCGCACCATTCCCCGAAGGCGTATTCGATTTGTTTTAGTATAGCACTTCCAGTGAAAAAATAAAGCTATGTTTATGTGGGTCAAGAGGAGCATTTGCCTTGGAAAGCGAAAAGGAAATAAGATGGTGGCCTGCCGCACGGTTATTCACAATTGAAAAGAGGTTGGAGCATTGGCACGCCTTCACCCGTTTCGTGGTATTCGCTATAATATGCAGGCGGTTGGCGATATTGCCTCTGTTACGTGTCCGCCCTACGATGTGATTTCGCAAGCTGAAGCTGTTCAATTGCAGGCTCGCAGTCCATTCAACGCCGTGCAAATAGACCTACCTCGTTATTCTGCAACTGGCGACAAGCAATATCATGAAGCCGCAATTAAATTCCGTAGTTGGCTTAAAGCCAACATTTTACAAGTGGAGCCAGCACCAAGTTTATATGCGTACCGCCAAACGTACAGAGTACCTTATAGTGGGGAATATCGTCAGCTATTTGGTTTAGTAGGTGCGTTAGAGCTTACGCCTTTATCTGAACGGAAAGTTTTACCACATGAGCATACTTTTACCAAACCTAAAACAGATAGACTAAACCTGATGCGGGCCACACAAGCAAACTTAAGCCCGGTATATTCGTTTTACTCTGACCCGCAACAGCGGATAGAATCAGCCTGGCATAAATATCTACATAGTACTCCTGTGGTTTCAGTAACTGACAGTGATGGGAATCTACACGAATTATGGCCAGTTACTAACGCAAATGATATTCAGGTAGCGGTAGATGTGCTGTTTGAAGTAAAGGTGTTCATTGCTGATGGCCACCATCGCTATGCAACGGCGCTCAACTACCAACAGGAAATGATATCTGCGGAAGGTTTTCAACCTGAAGCCAGCTGGAACACCGTGATGATGATGCTGGTTAACCTAGATAACGAAGGGATGACTATTTTACCTACTCATCGGGTTATTTGTGGGTTACCCCAGTTAGAGGCGACAACGCTTTTTCATGCTTTACAAGCCGATTTTATCATTAGTAGAGCTACTGTATCTCCAAATGAAATTAATGATCAAGTTCAGCGGTTAGTGCCTGGTACTATGGCTCTTTACTTAGGAGATAACTGTTTGTGGATACTTAAGCAGCGTAATACACAAAAATTAGCGCAGAAACTACCAGTTGATAAATCGCCAGCATGGAAGGGTTTAGATGTAGCTATCTTGCATCATCTAATATTGGCAAAAGTGATGGGTATCAGCCAGGAATCAATCGATAGCCAAGAGACGATACGCTATACTCGTGATGCTGCAGAAGCCTGTGCTATAGTTGATACTAAGATAGGTGCGGTTGCTTTTTTGCTACCTGCACCAAGGGTTGCGGATGTGCGTGATGTGGCCTTAGCAGGTGATGTTATGCCGCAAAAAACAACTTATTTTTATCCAAAGCTACTAACCGGCTTGGTTTTTTCTGACTTGCAAAGGCAAATCGGCAAGTAGGCATTGACTGACCATGGATGGTTTGTTAGTATGTTCAAAATACCCGCTTGGAGCTGGTGCGAAGAAGCGGGAACTGTGCAATGGGGGATGGTTAACATGAATTGGGAGGAAAAATTCGGCAAAGAAGGCTTAACCTTTGACGATGTGTTACTGCTACCAGGCATGTCCGAGGTGCTACCTAACGAAGTTGATACCACTACACGTTTAACAAAAGATATTACGTTGAACATACCGTTTATGAGTGCAGCTATGGATACAGTTACAGAGGCGCGATTAGCTATTGCACTCGCTCGTGAGGGCGGCATTGGTGTTATACACCGCAACTTGCCTATTGAAGTGCAGGCGCTTGAGGTTGATAAAGTAAAGCGCTCAGAAAGCGGTATTATTGTCGATCCGGTTTACCTTTCTCCCAAGCACAGCATACGGGATGCACTAGCTATTATGGAACGCTATCATATTTCGGGCGTACCAATTACCGAAGATGACGGTTTACTGGTGGGTATTCTCACTAACCGTGATTTGGTGTTTGAAGATAACCACGATCAACTGACCGAACAGGTAATGACCAAAGATAACTTAGTCACAGCCCCTGTCGGAACCACTTTGGCAGAAGCCCGCCAGATTTTGCACAAACACCGTATAGAGAAACTACCATTGGTAGATGAAAACTTCCACCTAAAAGGGCTCATTACCATTAAGGATATTGAAAAAGCCCGTATATATCCTAATGCGGCTAAAGATACCAAGGGCCGGTTGCGCTGCGCTGCCGCCGTAGGAACAGGCGAGGATACCCGTGAGCGCGCTGCTGCTTTAGTGGATGCTGGCGTTGATGCGCTGGTTTTGGATACCGCCCATGGTCATTCGCGTAAGGTTTTAAGTATGTTGGAGTGGTTGAAGAGCGAATTCGGCAATAGAACAGCAATTATCACTGGTAATATTGCTACTGCCGCTGCGGCTCAGGCTCTTATAAGCGCTGGTACAGACGCCATTAAAGTTGGTATGGGGCCAGGTGCCATTTGTACTACCAGAGTTGTAGCCGGCATTGGTGTACCGCAAATCACCGCTGTATGGGATTGTGCAAAAGTAGCAAAAGAGCATGGCATACCGATAATCGCCGATGGCGGCATCCGTTTCTCCGGTGATATCCCCAAGGCAATTGCTGCTGGTGCTGATTTGGTTATGTTGGGCAATTTGTTTGCTGGAACTGAAGAATCCCCTGGGGACGTGGAAATATTCCAAGGACGCAGTTATAAAGTTTATCGGGGAATGGGCTCCATTGGTGCCATGCGTTCTGGTAGTAGCGATCGTTATTTCCAGGAAAAAAGCAAAAAACTGGTTCCCGAAGGCATTGAGGGGAGAGTACCTTTCAAAGGTTCATTATCCGACACAGTTTATCAGTTAATGGGCGGTTTGCGAGCTGGTATGGGTTACTGCGGTGTACGTACTATTACGCAATTGCAATCATCAGCCCGGTTTATTCGGGTCACCCCAGCGGCTGTGCAAGAAGGGCATCCTCACGATGTACAAATAACAAAAGAAGCGCCCAATTATCGGCTGTGAGACGTAACGAACCAGTTATTACCGATACGGTCCCCGGCATTTTAGCTATGCTGGGGGCTTTGGCATTCATACTGCCCAGTGCATCTGCTGCCATCGTCATGCTTACCCTACCGACTCATTACCGAGCTGAATGGGAGATCCCCTTGACTTTGATTATCCAGCAAGTGCTGATGATAGCTTTGAGCTTGTGGCACTTGCGGGGTAATTTGGAGGCAGCTTGGGCTGATTTTGGCGTTACAGCCCGTTGGCCTTTGCGCCAAATAAAGATAGGCGTGCTAGCGGGGTTTGGCATGCTTGTGATCAATGCAACTGGAATAATATTAAGCCAAGCTCTGGCAGCAACCATTTTTGGCGTACAAAAAGCCCAATTGTTATTTACCAGCGAGCAAGGCAGGGTGATGGGTTTATTTCAAGTAGAAAAACCACTGCCAGTTTTATTGATCTTGGTTATATCGGTTGGTATATTAGCACCGTTGGCTGAGGAATTATTTTTCCGTGCCTACCTCTATAATGTGTTTAAACAGCGTATTGGTGCACACGCTTTATGGGTGAGCAGCCTGCTTTTTACGGTTGTTCATTGGTACTTAATACATGCTTTATCTGTATTTATGTTAGGCTTGGTATTGGCTTGGGTATATGAGAGATCAAAATCATTATGGCCAGCTGTTATAGCTCATGGAACTATGAACATATTGGTAGCTATTGCAACTTTGAGTCATTGAAAGTGGAGTGTTGTATATGTCTTGCTCAATCAACATCAGTTGTCAACCAGCCAAGGTAGTTGAACTACACGAAAAGGTGCGGGCATTTTTACAAAAAGTCGGAGTGCCTAGGCGCGAAGCTCAATTGCTAGCTAGCAGCCAAATAGGTGCGAGCGTTATCATACGGCAAGAGATGCCAGAAACGGTGAAGCATAGTGCCCGGCGGGAAGGATTATACACCTGTTCAACACCGGAAGGCTTGAGCCTGAGCGGTAATTTGCTTGCGTATCAAAATTTACTGTGCCGTTGGCCGGAACCAGCAGTCGCAGACTGTGGGGCCAGTTTGGCAAGCCTATTAGGCTTAGAGTTCGCCATAGCTACACCTACCAAATGGCCACGGGGGAGCATTGCTGGGTGGGGCACCCGCACATTCGTGATGGGCGTGTTAAATGCCACCCCCGATTCATTCTCTGATGGTGGTCGCTACCTTTCAGTGGAAAACGCATTACAACATGCCCGTGAGATGATAGCGGCAGGGGTTGATATTATTGATGTTGGTGGTGAATCTACCAGACAACATGCCCGTGAGATGATAGCGGCAGGGGTTGATATTATTGATGTTGGTGGTGAATCTACCAGGCCAGGAGCAGACTGGGTATCGGCTGCACAAGAGGTAGAACGTGTGGTACCTGTTATTCGAGCTCTGTCTGAAGAAGTAAGCGTTCCTATATCCATAGACACATACAAGCCTGAGGTGGCTCGGGCAGCGTTAGCTGCGGGTGCCAGTATTATCAATGATATTAACGGATTACGCCAAGCTGAGATGCTATCTTTAGCAGCTGAAACAGGTGTGCCTGTTATATTGATGCATATGCAAGGTGAACCACGTACTGTGCAGCAAAACCCGAGTTATCAAAACGTAGTGGCCGAGGTACTCGATTGGCTGGAGCAGGCATGTAATAGGGCACAAGCCGCCGGTGTAAAGAGAGAGCAACTGATTATTGATCCGGGTATTGGTTTTGGTAAAACAACCGAACACAATTTAATGTTATTACGTCGTTTGCGTGACTTACGCATACTGGGGTATCCGATATTAGTGGGTACCAGTCGAAAATCGCTCGTTGGCAATGTGCTTCAATTACCCGTAGATCAGCGTAGCGAAGGAACGGCGGCTACAGTGGCTGCGGCTATACTGCAAGGTGCTGATATTGTGCGCGTACATGATGTGGAGGCGATGCGTCGTGTAGCAGTTATGAGTGATGCTATAGCCAATGTTGGTGATAACTGATGTCAGGTGTGCAGGCATACATCGGCCTGGGCAGTAATTTAGGAGATCGACGCGCATTTCTATGTCAGGGACTAACTGACCTTATGCACACTGACGGTATAAGTATCACCTGCTTATCGTCTATATACGAGAGTAAGCCAGTTGGCCCTGTGGTGCAGGCGGATTTTCTCAATATGGTGGCTGGTATCCAGGTGCAACTGCCTGCACAGGATCTACTGAAACATATGCAAGCAATTGAAACGCGCTTAGGACGAGTACGCACTGTACATTGGGGGCCACGACAGCTGGATCTCGATTTGCTAACCTATGACGATATATGCTACGCCACGCCTGAATTGACGCTACCACACCCGCGAATTACCGAAAGAGCGTTTGTGTTAGTGCCATTGGTTGAAGTAGCCCCTGACATATTAATAAATGGATCTTTAGCAAGTGCACATTTAGCATCACTGACAATAGCAGACGTTACAACTGCTGTTTGGCGTTGGGGTGATGCCCCTAAACTGGTAGCGGGTAGATATGTTTAGTACCAATGAAAAGAAGCATACCAATTAATGAGAACACCATACAGCGGCGACTATTACCATTATGAGTAGCTGGAATCATATCAGTAGCGCCAATGTAGATAAAAGAACCTGCCGAAAAAGCGAGTGTAATAGCTTCTAAGCCTGGTATTTCTAGGCTGAGTAGGGTAGTGGTGATACCGCCAATTATTGTGGCGAGGGCCAAAGTGCCTAATGCTACTGTTATGGCGACAATTCGGTAACCGCTAGCCTTCATTACTGTTGCCAATCCAAAGCCGACAGGTAGTTGGTGAATGCATACTGCAATCAATAGCAGGATGGCTGTAGCTAAACCAGCTTGCACGCTGGCAGCTAGTGCTACGCCGTCGAAAAACGAATGCAAAGCAAGACCGATACTGGCAGCCAGGCCAGCATGCAAAGGTAATTGTGGGGAAGAATGTATGGTGTGTTGATGGGTTGGCATTAGGTTTTCTGCCAAGTATATAGCGGCATAGCCAGCCAAAACATAAACAAGTGCAGCAGGATTTTCTGCAGCTACCTCTGGGATGAGATCCAAAAAAGAGGCAGCTAACAGAAATCCGGCTACCGCTGCTAGGGTCTCAGCTAAGTAAGTGGTACTGGTATTGCGGACGCGTAGTGCTATCCACCCGCCTGCCACACTGGCCAACCCAGCTAAGGTTGTTATTTGTATGGATGTAAGCAGTATGTTCATAGCAACGCATTCGCCTAAAATTCCTAACAACCTTTATGTTGACGATATGGTAACGCGAGCATATAATAGGTCCAATACAATGAAAATACCTACGGGTAAAGGGAGAGTCTCACAGTGAACGCCACATTAAAAACACAAGTTATGGGCAGCTGGCGATTTTACTATGGCGCATACTTTATGAGCCTCTTGCCTGTTGCCCGCTAACAACAAAGGTTTTGGGTCGCAGGCGGGTGCCTGCGACCTTTTTGTTTTGATGTTTGCTAAAAAGGTCGCATCCTAATGGGAGGCGATCTTTATTTTTTAGCAGCGCCAGTATAGAAAGGGGAGAAGTAAAATGACCAAAGCGCGGTTGGCTGGTATTAGTACAGCGCAGCAAAGATCAATAGTTGAGGTGAGCGGTCTGTTTTTTGGCGGTCAGGATTTTCAGGTAATAGCCGGACCGTGCGCTGTAGAGACTCCTGAACAGATGGATATTATTGCCCGTGGTGTACGCTACAGTGGCGCCAGCCTGTTGAGGGCTGGTGCTTACAAACCACGTACCAGCCCATATGATTTTCAGGGCCTAGCTGAGAAAGGTCTAGACATATTGGCATCAATTAGTGAGCGTTACACATTACCAGTGGTAACCGAGGTAACAGCCGCTGAGCAAATCCCTCTGGCCATAAAACACGCCAGTATGGTGCAAATAGGGGCACGGAACATGGCTAACTATGAACTGTTAAAGGCGGTAGGGCGTAGCCAGTGCCCTTGTTTGTTGAAACGAGGAATGTCAGCTACCTTAGAAGAATTGGTAATGGCAGCGGAATACATTATGGCCCACGGTAACGAGCGTGTTATCCTTTGCGAGCGAGGAATTCGTACTTTTGAAACGTACACACGCAACACTCTAGATCTCAGCGCGGTTCCATCTTTAAGGGAGCTAACTCATTTACCAGTGATAGTTGATCCTAGCCATGGCACTGGTCGCCGTTCATTGGTGCTCCCAATGGCATTGGCGGCAGCGGCTGCCGGAGCCGATGGTATACTTGTCGAAGTACATCACGACCCAGATCATTCCTGGACAGGAGATGGTCGCCAGTCTTTGAACTTAACCCAACTTGGTGAATTGATGGAGAGCTTGCGGAGTATAGTTTCAGCTGTGGGACGACGCCTAACACCTTATGGGCTTTCAAATGGCGGTATTGGTGTGCCTGTGTTATCATAAGCTAATGTTATGTAAAGGAAATTGACAATGGTTTACCTGAAGGTTTTTACATTCCCCAATGAGGATATGGAATTTAGCTTCTTTATGAGTGTGAAAAGAACGTGCTATGACTCGTTTTATCCGTTTCAGGTATTATCAAGACATGGTTTTGAAAGAATAGATTTTGAGCCAGTTACGATTTTATATGGCGGGAATGGTTCGGGCAAATCAACGGCATTAAACGTGATAGCGGAAAAAACGGGGATCAATCGCCATTCAATCTATAATAAGTCTAGTTTCTATGCCGACTATGTCGATATGTGTAAAATGGAGCTTGAGACCTATATTCCTAAAAACAGTAGAATCATTACCAGCGATGATGTATTTGACTACATGTTGAATATCCGCAGCCTCAACGAAGGAATTGATCAAAAGCGGGAACAGCTTTTCGACGAATATTTGGATGCGAAATACTCTCATTTCCAAATGGAGACAATAGCAGACTACGAGCAACTTAAGAAAGTGAACGCTGCGAGAAGTAAAACACAATCACGTTACGTGAGAAAACAATTGATGGCTAATGTACGGGAGTATTCCAACGGGGAGAGCGCATTTCGCTATTTTACTGAGAAAATTGGTGAAAATGGGTTCTATATTTTAGATGAACCTGAAAACAGCCTCTCGCCAAAACGTCAGATTGAACTAAAGGAATTTATTGAGGACTCTGCTCGGTATTTTAGCTGTCAGTTTATTATATCGACACATTCACCATTTTTGCTGGCCATGCATGGAGCCAAAGTATATGATCTTGATGCGAATCCAGTTAATGTGAAAGAATGGACGAAACTGGAAAATATCCGTACGTTTTATGAGTTTTTCAGTAAGCATGATAAAGAGTTTAGAGAACAAAAACCCCTGCCAGATTGTAACCTCTAGCAGGGGTTAAGTTTGGTGCCGTATATCCTAGCTATCGAAGACAGGCTCATCAAACACGATGTGCATGCTATGCCAGGTCAGGAGGAACCTGACTCCCAAGGCGATAACACAGGAATATTAACTTGTGCCAATCACGTCTGGTAATTCAGCATACATTGTGGTATGAAGTTGCTTTGTGGTAGCATGTAGGTGAGGTGACGTTATTATGAAAGGCGCTGGGGTCACTTGGAAAATGCGACGTAGTACTTCCAAGGAAAGCACAGTGAAAGGACAAGCACTAGGACCTATTGGTCGGTACAAGCATGTGGAAGCGGATCGGAATACAGTACGAGCCGAGGGCAAAAAAGTAGTGGGCGAGCATCGCCGACTACTTGATAAGCTAAAGGACTACTGAAACTATGGAAATAGTTTCATTTCTTACTGCAGAACAGATAGTTGACCTGCACGAGGAGGTATGTGCTGACCGTGTGGTATCCAGTCAGCATTTACTTGAGTCGGCGGTTGCTACACCGCAATGGCATGACAAGATACATTACCAGGCAGCGGTTTTGTTCAGGTCATTGGCTAAAAACCATGCATTTTGTGATGGGAATAAGCGTACAGCTGTTGTAGCTGTGATAACCTTTCTCCGTATTAATGGATTTACACTCTCAGCAAAAGAAGATACCATCTTTCGTTTTGTCTTGCGTGTTGCTAAAACTCCAAATCCAGATGTACCTTGGATAGCCTCATGGTTTCGCCGACACATCAAGCCACTATTATAAACCGCAGATTATTGCTACACTACTGCTACATCATGTTGCATCTAGAGTGCGACAATAAACAAAAACCCCTGCCAGATTGTAACCTCTAGCAGGGGTTAAGTTTGGTGCCGAAGGTGGGATTTGAACCCACATGGGCTATTGCCCACTGCGCCCTGAACGCAGCGCGTCTGCCAGTTCCACCACTTCGGCATAGCTAATACCAAATACCGCAAAACATATGCTACCACCTCACACTTTTGCTGTCAAGCGCTGATAAGGCCGCTGGAACACTAGGGCTCGGGAAACCGAGCCTTTTTGCTATACGCAAGTACTACAGATTCGACAAGAAGGTACAAAGTGCGTCAAATCAGATAGCGAATCATCTTTGCCGTAGTGGCGCAGCCGCGACAAAACCGCAGCTAAACAGGGTGATGAAGGTGGCAACTTAATAAGAAAGGAATAATATTGACGAAAATAGACGCAAATTGTTATCGGGTTTTGTAGATTTTGCTTGCTAATCAACGTCCTTATGTGTAGAATTAACCATGGCAGTTGAATTGAGCGAATTATTGGGTGGCAGTATGGATAATAAGGTATTTCTGCGAGCATCGTCAATATATTCGGTTGACAGCGGGACAAGAATTGTTATAATTAAATAGGTGGTTATTTCAGCAAATTCACGATGCGTGAATGGGTACTGATATTAGCGAACGAGCGAGCGGTTTAGATCATAGCAAAAACATGCAATGGGATGGATAGACAACCAAGGGTATTATAATTAAGGAAGGGTGGAAAAAAGCTATGCTATTGAAAAAGATGAATAAATTGACGCAAATTCTACAGAACGAGGGTACTTCAATTGAGTTTAGCGATTTGTCTGCTGCTCTTAGAGACTGCATTGGGGATTGTAGTGTTTATGTAGTTAGTCGTAAAGGGAAAATTCTTGGCCACGCTCTGATTGGTGACTTCGAGAGTACAGCATTTGATGCTGAGTGGATTGGATCTGGGAGTTTACCCGAGGACCTTTCTAATGCTTTCTTGAAAGTGGGCGCTATGTCTTCAGGTAGCGATGCCGCTAAAATCGCCGCAGGCTGGAATAGTATTTTAGTGCCTATAGTAGGTTCCGGACGGCGTGTGGGTACTTTGCTTGTTATTCGTGAAAGCGGAGAATTTGCCGAAGATGATATGGTACTCGCCGAGTACGCATCGACAGTTATTGGTATGGTCATCAGCTACGCCATTGACGAAGAAGAAGAGGGCGAAGCAGAAGAGAAACGGATGGCTCGCTCAGCGATCCGCAGTCTTTCATACTCGGAAATTTTGGCTATGCAACACATTTTCGATGAACTCGAAGGTGACGAGGGGCTGTTGGTAGCATCTCGTGTGGCCGACCAGGCAGGCATTACACGCAGTGTTATTGTGAACGCCCTGCGTAAGCTAGCTTCGGCTAATGTTATTGAGTCCCGTTCATTAGGTATGAAAGGCACATACTTGCGTGTCCTTAATCGCGAAATCCGTAATGAACTCGATCGGCAGCGGTATCCGTATTTGTCCGGTCCAAAGCGCCAAATTAAACTATAAGTCACTTCTTAAAGCTTTTAATGAAGCCGTTTCCCCTTAGGAGACGGCTTTTTAATATCTTGAGCAGTGGCTAAATCAGCCCCAGTGGTAATGCGGGGTTGATTATGTCCGGAGTTAATGTGACGGATCAGATCATCAACCTGAGCTATACGTGGATCTTGAAATAAGCCAACCTGTATAAATGCAGTTAGGTCACTTAAATATACTCCAAGCAAACGCACCCGACGTTTAGGTAAAGCGTTTAACAGTGATGTTGCTGATTGGTATATATCAGCAGCTCGCCAAAGGCCTCCTGAATGCGTTTGTTGCCGAGTCAGCGTGTGGAAATTCGCATAGCGTACCTTCAGATTGATAGTACGTGCGCGGCGACCGTCGGCTTGTAGGCGCAAAGAGACTTGATGACAAAGCGCCCGCAATTGATTTTGTAAATCCTCCCCAAACGGAAGATCCTGGGCGAATGTTATTTCATGGCCAATAGATTTAGCAGCACCACGATCTCCTACAGAGCGGTTATCGATCCCTCGGGCTAAATGGTATAATTCGTGTCCCCAGGAGCCAAGCAATTCGCTTAACCATTGTTCGCTTTTTTGACGTAGGTCGGCTATGGTATGGATACTATGCTGGGCAAGCAATGTTGCTGTTTTTTCACCCACTCCTCCTATTTTTCGCACAGGCAGTGGTAACAATAGCGTATCGATATCTTGAGGTCGTACGATCACCAAGCCATCGGGTTTGCGTAGGTCTGAAGCAATTTTAGCCAATAATTTATTTGGTGCCATGCCCACAGAAGCCCGACATTGAACAGCAGCATATACTCTATTTTTGATATCGGCACCTAATGCTTCTAGGTTAGGATAAAAGTGTTCGCAACCAGTCATGTCAAGGTAAGCTTCATCAATGGAAACGGGTTCCACAACTGGGGCGATTTGCCTAAAAACAGTGTGAATTTGCTGCGAAACTTCCAGATAGGCACTCATATTAGGAGGAACGAATATACCGTGCGGGCATAAGCGGATGGCTTGCTGTAGGGGCATGGCAGCGTGAACGCCGTATTTCCGCGCTTCGTAAGAGCACGAGGAGACTACTGCCCTTGGTGTGTTCTTTGCACCACCTACAATAAGGGGGCAGCCTTTATACTCAGGATGCAGTAGTGTTTCTACAGCGCAAAAGAAGGCATCCATATCCACATGCACAATAGTGGCCAACATTAGCCTCCAGCATCCGTTATTTTGCTTATATTCTACCATATGAGGAGAGGGGACTGGTTGTGGGCAACGGAAAATGGCATAATGGTCAGGGGGTGGATAATTGGGCGAACGTGCTATTTTGTTTGCCATTGATAATGGCAGTGAAGGTTTTTCCGTGGAAGATTCTTTGCGGGAGCTTACTCAGCTAGCCTGGTCTAATGATTTTGAAACATGCCAGGTTCTTATTCAGCGTCGGTTAAATCCTGATCCGGGTACATACCTTGGTGAAGGGAAAGTAGCCGAATTAAAGTCACTGCTAGTAGAGCATGAGGCTGAATTAGCTATTTGTGACGATGAATTGAATGCCGCACAAGTTTATAATCTAGAAGAACGCCTTAATGCTCATGTGATAGATCGCACCCAGTTAATTTTAGATATCTTTGCCCACCGTGCTAATAGTCGTGAAGGCAAGGTGCAGGTTGAGTTGGCGCGCCTGAGTTATCTGCTACCTCGTCTAACTGGTAAAGGTGTACAGATGTCCCGCATGGGCGGTGGCGCAGCCACCCAAGGGACCAAGCGTGGGCCAGGAGAGACCAAGCTGGAAATGGATCGCAGTTATATTCGTCACCGCATAGCTCAGCTGCGGCGTGAGTTAAAGGTTATTCGTAGTCGCCGTTGTTTACAGCGGCGTACACGCCGTCGTTTTGATACAGGCATGGTGGCGCTAGTAGGTTATACGAACGCCGGAAAATCCACTTTACTAAATACGTTAACAGGTGCGCAGGTTTTGGTGGAGAATCGCCTATTTGCCACGTTAGATCCTACCATTCGCAAAATGCAGTTGCCCCGTGGCGAGGAAGTATGCTTAATTGATACTGTCGGTTTTGTGCGTAAGCTACCTCACGATTTAGTGGCTGCTTTCAGAGCAACCCTCGAAGAGGTTGTTGAAGCTGATGTATTATTACACGTGCTCGATGCCGCACACCCGCATATGTGGGAACAGGCTCAAGCGGTGCACACAATCTTAGCTGAACTAGGTGTAATGCATAAGCCGATGGTGACAGCTTTTAACAAAGCTGATTTACTTAGTGACGAAGAAGTAAAAGCCTTGTGTGCACGTGTGCCCCAATCATGTGCAGTTTCAGCTATTAACGCTCAAGGGTGCGATGCATTGCGCCAGTTAATATGCGATGCGTTACCCGAGCGCTTTGTTGTACGGACATATCGCGTGCCTTACAGCGATGGTCAGGCGGTAAACTGGTTGCACAATACTGGTTTGGTTTTACATGAACGTTATCATGCAGATGCGGTAGAAATTAAAGTAGAGCTGCGGGGCAGTATGACCGGACATCTACATGCTTATGAACAACCAGGCGGATAGGGTTTTCTTAGCGGAGAGGGTGTCGTTTAATTTGAGCAAGAACTTTTATTATGGCGGTCAAGCAGTTATTGAAGGTGTGATGATGCGTGGGCGTACAAGCATGGCTATTGCTGTACGCAAACCCTCGGGTGGCATTCAAGTTAAAGAGGATGAGGTGGGTTCAATTACCCGCCGTTTCCCCATTTTGAAGTGGCCATTAATTAGAGGTGTGGTAGCATTAATAGAAGCATTGGTCATTGGTATGAACGCTTTGAGTTACTCGGCTAGCATCTTTACAGAAGAAGAAGAAGAGCAGTTAGGTGCTAAAGAGATTGCCCTGACAATAGTAGTAGCCATTCTGCTTAGTGTGGGCTTGTTCATAGCTTTACCAGCATTTGTAATTCGCTTGGTGCAAGCTTATATTAGCAGCGACATACTTCTTAATCTGACCGAAGGCTTAATTAAGATAACTTTTTTCCTTGGTTATGTGGTTATCATTTCCTTTATGCCTGATATTCGCCGAGTCTTTGAATATCACGGAGCAGAGCATAAGTCTATTAATTGCTACGAGGCCGGGAAGGAATTGACTGTTGAGAATATCCGTAGTCATAGCCGTTTGCATCGGCGTTGCGGCACTAGCTTTATTGTAATTGTGCTCATTGTGAGCATTTTGGTGTTCTCATTTTTTGGCAGGCCACAATATTTACAGCGGGTACTATTGCACCTGGCCTTAATGCCGTTGGTAGCTGGCATTGCTTATGAGTTTATTAGGTTGGCTGGTCGCAAGGATGCACCGCGTCTATTCGCCGTTTTATCTCTTCCCGGTGTCTGGACGCAGTATATTACTACTCGCGAGCCAGATGACCAACAAATTGAAGTAGCAATCCGCTCTCTTGGTGCTGTATTAGCCCACGATCAAGATAGCAAGCCAGCAGTGCCTTAGCGCTTATTTATCCCCTGAACGTATTTTGTGCTGTTATGCCTAGGTTTATAGGAGTGTGAAAGTGTTGTTTACAAAGCTGGAAGGTCTGGCGGAGCGCTACCGCCAGCTAACAGACCAGATGAGTGACCCGGCGATTGCTGCTGATGCAGAAAGGTTTCAACAATTGGCCATAGCGCAGCATGCTTTGGTAGATATTGTCAGCCACTACGAGGAGTATAAACGCGCCCAACAACAACTCAAGGATGCCCAAGAGTTGTTAACACAGGAAGAAGACGACGAGTTAAAAGAACTGGCTGCTAGCGAAGTGCAAATACAGCAGGAGAGAATAGACCAGTTAGAGCAGGAATTGCGTATTCTTTTGCTACCTAAAGATCCTCGTGATGATAAAAATGTGATCATGGAAATAAGAGCTGGCGCCGGTGGTGGCGAAGCAGCCTTATTTGCTGCTGATTTGTTCCGCATGTACACTCGGTATGCCGAAGCGCGTGGTTGGCAGGTAGAGTTATTATCGGCAAATGAAACAGAGATCGGTGGTTTCAAGGAGATAATACTCCTTATCAACGGGCGCGGTGCCTACAGTCGCCTAAAATATGAAAGCGGCGTACACCGTGTACAACGGGTACCGGAGACAGAAGCGAGCGGACGCATTCATACATCGACGGTTACGGTAGCTGTTTTACCAGAGGCTGAGGAAGTTGAGCTCGATATTGATATGAATGAAGTTCGCATTGATGTATATCGTTCGCAAGGACACGGTGGTCAAAGCGTAAATACTACCGATTCAGCTGTGCGAATAACACACCTGCCTACTGGCATGGTGGTCACCTGCCAGGATGAAAAGTCACAACTTAAAAACAGAGAGAAAGCGCTTAAAGTGTTACGTGCACGTTTACTCGCTCAAATGCAAGAGGAGCAAAGCAGCGCATTAGCGCAAGAGCGGCGTAACCAAGTGGGAACGGGCGACCGTTCTGAGCGTATTCGTACGTATAACTTCCCGCAAAGCCGTTGCACAGATCACCGCATAGCCTACAGCACTCGGCAGTTAAGCAATGTTTTAATGGGAGAACTAGATGAGATAATTGACGCGTTAATAACTACCAATCAAGCGGAGGAGTTGAAGGAGGCGGAAGTAGGCTCTTGAGCACTGCTATCCAAACGCCACGTACAATTATTGAGTTGTTGAACCTCTCCACCGAGTACCTGGCTAGCAAGGGTAGCCCTACGCCCCGACTCGATGCTGAGGTGTTGTTAGCCAGTGTTTTAGGCCTAAATAGGGTGGGTTTATATGTCAACTTCGATAAACCGCTTGAGACGAGTGAGGTAACAGCTTACCGGAAGGTAATAGCTCGTCGAGGGGCTAGAGAACCAGTCGCTTATATACTGGGCGAAAAAGAGTTTATGTCGTACTCATTTCACGTAACACCACAGGTGCTCATACCCCGTCCCGAAACTGAACTGTTAGTGGAGACGGTGGTAAGGGAGTTAAATGGCGATTGTGAACCAGTAATTTTAGATATTGGCACCGGTAGCGGTATTATCGCCATTATGCTGGCGATACTGATACCCACAGCAAGGTTGGTCGCTGTTGATGTTAGTACATCTGCCCTTACTTTGGCAGCAGAAAATGCCCAAAAGCACCAGGTAGCCGAGCGAATTAACTTTTGCGTAAGCGACTTATTCAGCGGATTAACAGTTGGCGATAAGTACAACTGCATAGTTTCGAATCCACCATACATTTCCGACGGCGAAATAGCGACTTTGTCACCAGAGGTTCAGCGTGAGCCACATCAGGCTTTAGCTGGCGGACGTGATGGGTTGGCCATCATTCGCCGGATTATAACAGAAGCTGCGCACTGGTTAACGCCCAATGGGCTTCTTGCCCAGGAAATTGGCGCTAATCAAGGTGCAGCTGTGCACAGCTATGCTTTGGCAAGTGGTTTTACTCAAGTGCAAGTATTGCCCGATTATGCTGGAAATGATCGAGTTGTCCTCTTACGCCGGGAAGGCGGTTATATCCATGGGTGAGGTTTACAATATGGCCCACCAGGCTAGTCACCGAGCCGGGTTGGCTGCGGCGGTCAGAGCTATTAAAGAGGGTAAGCTGGTAGCGTTTCCTACAGAGACCGTTTATGGTTTGGGGGCAAACGCTTTAAATGAAGCTGCCGTGCGTAGCATTTTCGCCGCTAAGGGGCGCCCTGCCGATAACCCGCTTATAGTGCATGTACCATCGGTATCAGCTATACACGCGCTAGTGGCTTCGGCGCCACCGATGCTGGAGAAACTGGCAGTGCGTTTTTGGCCCGGACCTTTAACGCTGATAATGCCCAAGTCAGAACTGATACCCGATATTGTCACGGCTAAGTTAGATACTGTAGCGATTCGCGTTCCTAATCATCCGGTAGCGCTAGCGCTATTAAATGCTACAGGGTTACCTATTGCAGCCCCGAGTGCCAACCGTTCGGGAAGACCTAGCCCAACGCAAGCAACTCATGTGCAGGCTGACATGGGCAAGGCAGTGGCTGTTTTGTTAGATGGCGGACCAACGGGTGTTGGTTTAGAGTCAACAGTACTGGATTTAACTACAAAAGTACCCACTGTACTACGCCCTGGTGGCGTTACTGTAGAACAATTACAAGATGTGCTGGGTCAAGTTGAAATAGACCCTCGGGCTAATGGAATACCAAGCATGGCTGATGAGAACTCTCGTGTACGTTCACCAGGTATGAAGTACACTCATTATGCCCCACGTGCACCAGTAACACTAGTTGAGGGGCATGATACAGCAGCTATTTGGGCAGCTATTTTAAAGTTAGCACAAGAACATAGTAATAAGGGGCCCGTTGGCTTGCTTGTTAGCGATGAAGGGAAAGACTGGCTCTCTCGTCAGTTTGTGGATGTAGATTGCCAGTTAGTTGTGCAGTCGTTAGGCTCCCGTTACCAGCCAGAGGTCATTGCCCGGGCTATTTATGCCAGCTTACGCAACATGGATGATACTAGTGTTAAACACATTATTATTGAAGGCATACCCGCTGATGGCATTGGCTTGGCTATTATGAATAGGTTGCGGCGAGCTGCTGGCGGTCATATTCATTTGGTAGGGGGGGTTTAGCTTTGCGACGCACCCTAATGCCACTAGCGAATTTGCGCGAAGTACGGCACGTCGCAAGCATATGGCAGGGTAAACGGTTGCGTTTAACTGGTAAAGAATCTTTTCTAATACTTGCACCGCATTGTGATGATGAAACCCTGGGTGCAGGTCTGCTTATGTGTGAAGCAGCTAAATTAGGCTGCCGCATCAAAGTATGTATTGTTACTAACGGCGATGGATTTACATACGCTGCCGGGCGTCGTTACAAAAGGCTGCGTTTAAAACCGGAAAGGCACATAGAGTTTGCCCAACTTCGTCAAAAGGAATCGTTGCGCGCTTTAGCACGGTTAGGTGTGCAACGTCATCAAGTCGTTTTTTTGGGGTATCCTGATCGAGGTTTGCAAGCATTGTGGTACGATTACTGGACCCCAGAAAAGTGTTATCGCTCACCATACACCAAAGCCGATTATTCGCCATATGTTAACAGCTTTACTAGGCATGCAGCTTATTGTGGGTACAGCGTAGTCGATGATATTCAACAGTTAATAGAACAAGTTAATCCCACCCACATCATAGTGCCACACCCCCGCGATACGCACGCCGATCATACAGCTACTTTTTGTTTTGCCATACACGCTTTAGAAGAACTACGTACTCGAGGGCTTTTTCAGAAAGTGCAGGTGCTTTGTTACTTAATACACCGAGGCCCTTGGCCACAGCCTAGGGGGCTAAACCCCCGTTTGCAAATGGTGGTCCCGCCATCCTTTTCTCCATTAGGTGAACAGTGGATGGCATATTTTGCAGATGGTGTAGCGATAAACGCCAAACAGAGGTCCATTTTAGAATACCATAGTCAACTGAGTATTTTAGGTCGGTTTTTGCTCAGCTTTATTCGACGCAATGAGTTGTTCAGTTTGTACGAGCCTATGTTTGCTAGTTGCATATGTCCAGGCGTCTTGTTGGATGGATCTGCTCATGAATGGCCTAATAATGAGGGTTACGTGTTGGAATCGGCGCGCAATACTATTACCCGCAATATGGAAAAAGGTGCAGATATTCGCGTTATGGCAGCTAGTGCTGATGCTGAACATATGTATATACGCTTGGAGACTTCTGGGCGGTTAAACGATGAAGTGGCCTATTATTTACGCATAACCAGTTGCCAACAGGAACGTTGGACACTTCAACTACGCTTAATAGCTCCAGATCGCGTTTTGGCGCGAACATCCAGACGTTGGTATAAGACAACAAGCATTGTATGTCGCAGTAGCGGTCAATTGTTTGAAGTAGCCATTCCTCGTCATTTGCTGGGGAATGCGGAAAAAGTATTTCTGTTTGCGGAAACTCGTTTGCGTCGTATACGGGTAGATAAAACTTCCTGGCAGCTAATAGTGTTACCACCGGCAGGTACCCCCGGGTATTTGCCAGTATACGCTGTAGCCAGTAAACGTGATATCCCAACGGTAGCAGCAGTATTTTCCAAGGTGTTTACCGCCGAAATAAATCGTGTTCTAGAAAAACAACCGCCGACAAAATTATTGATGCAGGTCTTTGAACTGTTGTATGATGCGGAAGCTCAGGCCTTAATAGTGGCTAAAATCGATGGGCGTGTTGTGGGTTATATTTACGCCCCGGTCTCTTTGCACAATCTATGGCGTACGGCTTTATTGCGTGGGCACATCATGAGTTGGTTGAAACATTGGTTGCGTGGGCAATATCATTTTAGCCGATCAGCTTTACGCATTATTTTACTCGATAAATTCTACTTTGTTCGCAGCTCGCTAGCTCGAGAAAACCGAGTGGAGCAACGCGTCCTTTCTATTGGGGTTTTGCCAGAGTACCGGAATAGGGGCATCGCTACCGGACTGGTAAAACAGGCATTAAATCGCTTTGAGCAACTGGGTGTAGAACGTGTCCGTTTGGAAGTTCGTCCTGAAAATGTGGCTGCATATCGGTTATATGAACGGCTAGGTTTTGTAACGCGTAATACCATTCGCGATACCAGGGGCGAATGGCTGGTGATGGTGAAAGAGTTTAATTCGGCACGAAGCTTGCCAACGGACCCACATGCCCGCATATAGCGCAGCGAAGATCCAAATCGGGGCGGCCATCACTTAATGTCAGGGTCTCCATTTCATCGGACATATATATTAACTCACCAGTATCTGCATCGTGCATGACTTCTTGCGCCAGCTTTATTATCATAAAAAACTTGCTTTTATTACGTTTACATACTGGGCAGGCGTAAACTACAGTCAGTTGTAGCCCCTCCTTTGCCTTTTCCGGCATAGCCTACCCGTTGAGGGTGATAGAATATGCTATACTACGTTTTAGCGTGTATGCACAAAGAAGGTGAGAGCTCATTGAGCGGTGTAGAAGTGGCGGCATTGGGCGCAGCTTTAGGTGCCGACGCTTTTTCGGTGGCGGTGGGAGTAGGGCTAGGTGGTGTGCGCTGGAAGCAAACAATCAAATTGACAGCCCTTTTCGGGGGATTTCAAGGTGCATTGTTAATTGCTGGCGGAGTGCTGGCTGCTAATGTACATTGGTTGTTAGAGAAACTAGCCGGAGGGTGGGGGCCATTATCACAGGTAGCCCGGCAAGTTGATTTCGTCCTTGTCCAAAGTATTCTACATATCTTACTATCCTTAGCTGGAGCGGGCCTGCTCGTATATGTTGGCGTTGGGTTGATTCGAAACTGCCTGGTCACCAGTCAACAGGGGGGGCTTATTTTTTTACATGGCCGTTGGGCCGTTCTGACGCTATCCCTTAGCGTAAGTATTGACGCTTTCTCAGCTGGGTTAGGCTTAGGAATGCTCGATCGCACTAATTTACCTACTATAGCCCTTGGTGTGGCACTCATAACAGCTTTGATGTCGGTGGTGGGTTTACGGGCAGGAAAAAGCATTGGTAAAATAATAGGTCGGCGAGCTGAACTAGTGGGTGGGTTCGTATTAATTGTACTGGCCATTCGCATAACATGGCAAATGCTAATGCTATCGTAAGGGGAGGATAGCCGTCCTGTAATGCAGAACAATATGCAGCGTGGCAAGCACGGGGTTGATCATATGGCAGCAGCAATAAAACGAGTTTTATTTGTCTGTACAGGTAATACTTGTCGCAGCCCAATGGCGGC
>CAYMKM010000010.1:21983-24310 GCA_964390985.1 uncultured Clostridia bacterium
GAGCGTGTTCACGTATTGCGAGAATATGTAGGTGCATCTGGCGATAGTGATGTAGCTGATCCATATGGTGGGTGTGATGCTGTTTACGAAACTTGCGCAGGTGAGCTGGCCGAATTGATCCAACTTTTGATTTTAAGCTTGAAGCAAGAGACTAGTAGCTGAGGAGGGATATTATGCGCGTTGCTATAGGTTGTGATCACGCTGGTTTTCAATTGAAGCCAGTAGTGGGGGCTGTCCTAAATGAACTAGGGCATGAAATTGTTGATTGTGGCACTTGGTCTGCCGAATCAGTCGATTACCCTGATTATGGACAAGCAGTGGCTAATAAAGTGGCGATGGGCGAAGCAGAGCTTGGGGTGGTTATTTGCGGTACTGGTATAGGTATATCAATTGCTGCGAATAAGGTGCCTGGGGTTAGAGCGGCATTATGCCACGACACTTTCTCAGCTCGGATGAGTCGAGCTCACAATGATGCCAATGTGTTAGCTTTGGGTAGTAGAGTAATAGGCAGCGGCGTTGCTGAGGATATTGTACGGGCATTTATGCAAGAAAGCTTTGCTGGTGGTCGCCATGCCCCTCGAGTGGCCAAGCTAGAAAAACCCGTTGTTTAAATTGGTGGTGATGACACCACTTTAGTCGCTGGGAAGGTAGTGAATAGTGTGAGCAAGTTACATGTAATAGATCATCCATTGGTACAACACAAAATAGCTTTTATAAGAGATAGCGAAACAGGACCTAAAGAATTCCGCGAATTAGTTGATGAAGTTTCATTACTTATGGCCTATGAAGTAACCAGAGATCTTCCCTTAACCAGTGTGCAAGTACAAACACCAGTAGCTGAGGCGAAGTGCCAAGTGATCGCTGGCAAAAAAATTGGTATAGTACCCATACTAAGAGCCGGTTTAGGCATGGTATCCGGAATGTTGAGGTTAATACCCGCTGCCCGTATCGGCCATATTGGCGTTTACCGCGATCTTAATACACTACAACCAGTAGAGTACTACTGCAAACTTCCTAAGGATATTAACGAACGCGAGTTAATTGTAGTTGATCCCATGTTGGCCACCGGTGGTTCGGCTATTGCTACGATTCGCTTTATTAAAGAACATGGTGGGCGTAGCATTAAATTCATGTGTTTGATTGCCGCTCCTGAAGGTATAAAAGCCTTACAAAGTGCGCATCCAGATGTGGATATTTTTGCGGCTGCGGTTGATGATCATCTTAATGAGCATGGGTATATAGTGCCTGGTTTAGGCGATGCCGGAGATCGTTTGTTCGGTACTAAGTGATTTGACCTGAGGTTACAGTTCGTTTAAGCTTAATAAGGTATTTATATGAAAATGGTGGGGTTGAAATTGCCATGCAGGCATGGGCATATGTATTCCTATTTGGGTTATCTTTAGTAGCGGCAGTTATATCATATGCAATAACACCTTTGGCTCGTCGGTTAACCTTGCGCGCTGGTATTATTGCGCAACCTAACGCTCGCCGTATACACAAAACACCTATTCCGCAAGGTGCTGGTATAGCTATATATGTTGCTTTTTGGTGCACTGCATGGTTATTATTCGCTGGCATACCCCGCGTGCTCTCTCCCGCATTGGGCTCGGTTTTTATTGGGTCAACCATATTAATAGTGTTAGGTCTACTTGATGATAAATACGAACTGCGTCCGGCGTTAAAGCTGCTAGGCCAATTAGCAGCGGTAGCTTACGTTGTAATACACGGCCACCGCATTGATTTTATTACTAACCCACTGGGCGGTATGCTTTACCTGGGTAATTGGGGTATACCACTCACCATTTTATGGATAACAGCTATTATAAATATGGTGAATTTCTCTGATGGTCTTGACGGTCTAGCGGCAGGTGTTTCTGGTATCGCTTGTATACCTTTGGCTATAGTTGCTATGCAAATGGGCCGGTATAATGTAGCATTTTTGACGGTTATTTTGGCTGGTAGTATTGTTGGCTTTCTTCCGTACAATTTTAACCCAGCACGGGTTTTTATGGGTGATACAGGCGCTATGTTTTTAGGTTTCATGCTTGGTGTCATCACTGTTGACGGCGCATTAAAAGGAGCGGCAGCCATTGCCCTTACAGTACCGTTTTTAGCCTTAGGCGTACCAGCCTTCGATACGGCGTTTGCCATTATTCGTCGTACGTGCGCTGGACGCCCGTTTTATGAGGCCGATAAAGGTCATCTACATCACCGTTTATTAGCACTGGGTTACAGTCAAAAACAGACAGCTTATGCCCTTTATGCTCTCAGCGGCTTATTGGGTGTAGCAGCAATATTGGCAGTTGATCTATCCGGAAGGCAAGCCA
>CAYMKM010000011.1:0-21569 GCA_964390985.1 uncultured Clostridia bacterium
AAATTTATCATTTTTCACCGATTCACGCGCCATATTTACTATACCCTGCACACCGGCCTTAATGTAATTACCCCAATCTCCAGTAGAATACGGAGTAATATTATTAGATATCGTGAATTCCCGCGGTGAGTACTGCGGTGAAGTGTTGTGAACCCGGATACTATTATTAGATAAAGGGCCAACCAACATGCGAATCTCTCGCTCCATAGCCATGGGTAATACAGGCAGCCCGTTATAATCCACATGCTCACCAATTAAATTCACCCGGCCGGGAACCCTAATACAATACGTTGGCTCTACACCAGGGTATGTTTTTTTAAATTCCGATACTAACCGATTATACTTACCATACACAACCGGTAACCTCCTATAAACGTTTAAGCCTTAAATAGCTTCCCAGCTTGTTTAAGATCTTCAGGAGTACCGATATCTTTCCAGTACCCTTCTAGTGAGTAAGCGCGAATTAAATGGCCATCTTTTTGCATAGTTTGTATAGCATCTGGTAGCTCATACTCTCCGCGTTGGCTTAAACGCAACTTCGCCGTATACTCATAAATTACCGGATTAAAAACATAAATACCAGCGTTATTCCAATTTGTTGTGGATGTACCCTGGGCTGGCTTTTCTATAATGCGTTCCACTACATTATCGTCATTAAAATAAACAGCAGCCCCTTTATATGGGTCGTTTACCCAATTTACACCCATTAGTGCCATGCAAGGATTTTGGTGAAAAAATTCTACCATACCTAAGTAGTTTTCTTCGGGCATTATTATATCGCCGTAAGTCATTAAGAAAGAGGACTTACCCACCGCATCCTTGGTAATATGTACAGCACTTCCTGTACCATCTTGCACCTTTTGATTTACATAAGTTATCGTTACACCAAATTTACTGCCATCTCCAAAATACGCTTCTATCGCCTGCGCCATGTAGCCGGTGACAATCACCATTTCGGTAACACTCGCTTTTAATAGCGCACCAATAATCCTTTCCAAGCAGGGTTTGCCACCGACATCCACCATAGGCTTTGGTCGCTCTTTTGTTAAATCAGCTAGACGCGTACCCTTGCCGGCTGCTAAAATAACCGCTTTCATCCTTGGTACATCCTCCTTACACTGTGGTGGCTTACTCGGGCTTTGTTCGACACTAATTGGTGTTTCCCTGGCTTTAGCTGCTAGCCGAACGCATACATTATTTATATGCCACGATTAATTCCACATAAAGGAAACAACCTACTAAAGACGAATTATGGTAATAGAGATAAGGCATCTGGTAAAATGCGTTACTGATCGGAGGGATGATATTGAAGCTGCTAATTACAGTAGTAAGCAATGATGATGTGCGTAGCTTATTAAATGCGCTTATAGATGCTGGGCATAAAGCCACTAAACTATCGAGTACTGGTGGCTTCCTACGCAAAGGTAACACTACCCTCCTGCTCGGTGCTAACGATAATACTGTGGATGACCTGCTAGATATTATCCGCGCCACCTGTCGTCGGCGCATGGTTCCCTACCCATTTCACGTAAGTGAGAATCCGAGTATGGTACCGCAAGACGCGGTTGAAGTAGAGGTCGGTGGTGCTACTGTGTTCGTAGTGCCGGTAGAAAGATTTATTCGTTTATGAGTGAGTGCTTCGCCTTTTAAGGCAATAAAACACGGCAAACGCCTGAACAAGGAGGAATGCACAACTCATACAATAGGTGCACCACATACACAAGAAAATTGCAGCATCTAAGAAAGGGGGGCGAATATGACACTGTTACGCAAACTTTGGCAGGATGAAAAGGCTCAGGGTATGGTTGAATATGGGCTCATACTTGCGCTTATTGCCATTGCTGTTATCGTGGTACTAACAACCATGGGTGATAGCATCAAAGGCATCTTCACCAAAGCGAAGGATTCAGTTGAAGGCGTTGGTGATGGCATGTAATGTAAAGTGGTTTTGCATTTTCGTGAGGCGAGTCGGGCCGTCGAAACAGCCTCGGCTCGCCTCTTTGCACATAGACCGGAGCTGAAGTTGTACTAGCTCAAGGGCGTGCTGCAGCGAACACCGGAAGGGTCGGTCATTATTATGGGACCAGTTGTTATTTTTGCACTGATTGGTGTGTTTGTAGCCAGCATCACTGATTTATGCACTCGCACAGTGCCTAATATACTTACAGTACCCCTCGCTATATCGGGGTTGGTAGTAGCCGCCTGGCAAGGACGACTAGGTGGCTGGGACGGATCTTTAGTGGGGCTTTTATTGGGTCTAGGCCTTTTTTTACTTCCATTTTCCATGGGTTGGATAGGTGGCGGTGATGTTAAGTTGCTAGCGGCTTTAGGTGCACTAGTAGGGAGTAAAGGCCTATTATGGATAGCATTATATAGCGCTTTAGCCGGTGGAGTTATGGCGCTGGCTCTAGTGATATTTAGACAAATGCAGTCTGGTGAGTTCTTTAAGCAATTAAAGCTATGCATGATCAGTGGCTGGCTGTGGTTATGTGGCGCACGCGGCCGACGTGCTGGGGTACCCACACCAGTGTTGCCTAACACTGCTAATGCGTTACGCGAACGATACCCATATGCCCTGGCTATGGCTGCAGGTACCCTAATAGCGTGGCTCCACGGTTTATTGCCAACAGGCAGGTGATAGCTTTTGTTTGGCGTACGAACAATAAAAAGGGGCAAAAAAACCAGTAATCAGAACGGCCAGACCGTCGTTGAACTGGCTTTATTGCTACCTTTTTTATTGCTGATCGTATTCGCCATCATTGATTTTGGATTTATTATGCACAGTTATATTATCGTAACTCAATCTGCTCGCGAGGGGGCACGGGCCGGTGCCTTTGGCGATACAGACGCACAAATAATTGGTGTTGCTCAAGCTGCCGCAAATACACTACCAGCGCAGCGGGTTAACGTATACATAAACCCATCCGGAGTACGCAGCAGTGGCAGCACAGTAACTGTGAAGGTTGTTTATGAATATTCCACGCTTACACCCGTGCTGCACCAGTTATGGCCTTCAGTGGATGTGAGTGCTACTGTAAACATGCGAGTTGAATAAGGCGTCCACCGACTAGGAGAGAGGAACGCTTATGGATTCTAAACGCATAGCTCTATTAGCTGTTATCGCCGGGTTACTCACCACACTTTTGGCATATAGCCAAATACAAAAACTGACGCGCCGGCCTAACGAGCGTGTTGAACCCACTGTGGCCGTGGTATTTGCCACGAATAACATAGCAGCCAACCAGCGTATCACTGCTGATAAAATAGAGGTACGCAATATTCCTACTGCGCTAGCTCCGTCTGATTCTATTACTGATGCTGCTCTGGCAATAGGGCGCAGCGTTCGTTACGCTATTTTAGCCGGAGAACCAATACGCAACGGTCGGTTAGTAGATGAATCAAAACGTGCCGGACTCTCTTACCTACTTCCCGATGGTTACCGGGCTGTCACCATCGGTATTAACAATGTCACTGGCGTTGCTGGGCTAATTCAGCCAGGCGATAATGTTGATGTGCTAGCTACCATAACTGATCCTGATCTTAGCACCCCTACTACCATTACCGTATTGCAAGATGTGCTAGTACTAGCTATCGCTCAGGATACGGAAGTGGATCCCCATAAAAAGCCTGTAGTCTATACCAATGTCACTTTATCGGTTTCATCGAATGATGCTGAAAAACTAGCCTTAGCAACAGAAGCAGGTAGTTTACACTTGGTACTGCGTGGTCAACAACAAGCGGAGAAAAATGTAACAGCTGGTTGGGAGCTAACCGAATTAATGAAATCGGGTCACCCGGCTCGCGTCAACTTGTTACCCGCTCCGGAACCAGATTCCCAAGTTATTACAGTTATTAGAGGAACACAGCAAACAGAAGTGAACCTAAATGAACCTTAGCTTAAAAAAGAGAAGGTAAAGATGCAAAGGGGTGAAAACACATGGTGAAATTAAAATATCTATCTGTTTTATGCACAAGCATTCTTTTGATACTTATGGTTTCAACTAGTGTTGGTGCTGCCGAACCAATTGCTGATGCTGATATTGAAAAGGGCGTATATTCGCTACTACCCGCCGAACAAAACTTGTTTATATTAGCGGGTACTTCACGCGTTATTGCCATCTCTGGTGTGCAGCGGGTACAAATAGCCAACCCTGGTGTAGCCGACGTAGCAGTAGCTTCCGCACAAGATATTATTATTAACGGCATTACGCCTGGCATCACTACCCTACACGCATGGTCAAAAGATAAACTGTTTTCATACAACATTCATGTCGTCAGCGATATCAATAACGCTGTGCGCTGCATGAAGGCGATTCTTAACGATCCCGATGTGACCATCACGTCCTACAAGGATAACATGCTCATTCTTACTGGTAGTGTTGCCTCCTTTGAGCGCAAAGAGAGAGCTGCCCTATTAGCACAAGCCTTCACCACTAAGGTTGTAGACCTTCTTGTAGTGACGAAAGTTGATGTTGCACCGGATTCTGGTGATCTAGCGAGTAGCATTAGTCAAATAATCAACGAGCCAAATGTGCAGGTAAGGGTTGTAGGCCAGACGATATTTTTAGAAGGTGAAGTTGCCAATCAGCTAGCTATGCGTCGGGCAGAAAGTATTGCCATGGCCCTTGCTCCGGATGTTGTAAACCTTTTGCAGGTGTCTCATGTACAAATAATCAAAGGGACCACAGTAACAACCGAGTAGGAGGCTGGCCATGCCGCCATTTGTATTTATAAGTAAAAAGAATCTCTCCCGCCTCCTATTTTTTACCATTGGCCTCTGGCTGATGGTTGCGGCAGGAGCGAGTGCGGCTAACCCTCCACTCTCGCCCATGCCAGCACTAGGTGCAAAACTAATAATATCTGATGATGTAGTTCTACAAACCAGCAACCTCAACAATTCACTGCCACTTACAATTCATGTGGGTGCTTCCATAATCATAGAGTTGGCGGGCATTGAAAGAGTGCAAGTTGCAGAACCGAACATTGCCGATGTTGTGGTGGTTGAACAAGGCGAGGTCGTAATAAATGGTCTCTCCTGTGGACAAACCACCATGCATGTTTGGCTTGCAGATAAGCGTCTTACCTACACCCTATTGGTAGTAGACCCCTCTAGTGAACCCCTTGAGCAATTGCTAACCAAAGCAATCGCTTTGCCCGGAGTGCACGTGGCTCAATTTCGGAATACAATACTTCTTGAAGGTGTTGTTCCCAACGAGTTAATGCGCCAACGAGCCTTAGCTATCGCCCGAGCATATACGAACGATGTAGTTGATTTACTCATCGTCGAAGATGCGGAGAACCAAGTTCCTACACCAATAATCGATGATATTCCTTCGGAATCAGGGGCTCAAATACAAGCTTTACAGCAATCACTGGGTGAAGCGACCTTAAGAATTTATATATTAGGTGAATCACTTATTATCGAAGGCTCGGTACCTACCTTAGAGCGCAAAGAACGAGCAGAAAAGTTAACTGCTGTACTCTTTCCGCAATATGTCTCATTAATTAGGGTGGAGAGCGAATACGACACAGAGTCAGTCGCTCACTTACAAGAATTGATCGCTATTCCCACTGTACGAGTGAGACTGGCCAAGGAGCAAATAATACTAACCGGCAGTGTAGCTTCGCAAGCGGAGCATGATCGCGTATGTAAACTGGCAGCCTTGCAGGAGTTACCAGTTATAGATTTACTGGAGATAACGCCGGCAAAGCCACGACAAATAGTGTTGAATGTGCAAGTTATAGAATCAGATAGTATAGATACAACTACCAGTGGTGTAACATGGGGCACCTCAAACAATAGTGGGTTTACACCTTGGACCTATGTCATTAGTCAAACAGCTGCCGGTGCTAACCCGCTCGTTGCTGGTATGCCAATTAGCGCACAGATTACCAGTAAAACTAGTTCTGGTAGTTCAAAACTACTGGCTGCGCCCTTATTACGTACGCTTAGCGGACAGGAGGCCTCTTTTTTGGCCGGGGGCGAAATTCCGGTGCTTATTTCCAGTGGTGGCGACAACCAAATATATTGGAAAGAGTATGGAGTGAAACTGCGCGTACTACCCATACTGCACGAAGACGGAGATATTAGTGTAACAGTAATACCCGAAGTGAGTACACTTGATTGGGCCAATGGAGTACGTATAAATAACTTTTTGTTACCTGCCCTGAAAACCAGACGTGCTGAAACAAACCTGCGGCTCAAACCTGGCCAAACAGTGGTGCTTGGTGGGTTATTATTACCTTCGGAAAGCAAGCAGCTGGAGAAGCTACCTGTTTTGGGTGATCTACCTATTATTGGTAACCTCTTCCGTAGCCAGAGTTTCCAAAAAGGGTGTACTGAACTGTTGATATTTGTCACTCCCAATGTAGTTGACGATGACGATGCTGCCAATGAGTTATCGGCAACAGAACCAAATCAGAACTAAAGGAGACACTAAAGGTGGCCAAAATTAAAGTGCTCATAGCTGATGCTGACGAAACCTCTCAGGCCACTTTACTCCGCTTACTCGAGGAAGATGCCGGCTTACAGATTGTAGGCCGTGCTAATAACGCTGAAAGCGTATTAGAAATGTGTAAGCGGCTACAACCAGATGTTCTGCTTTTAGATAACAGCTTGCCTGATCGCAGTGGCATACAGGTTACCGAAATTCTACGTCGCGAACAACCGCTAACCATAGTAGTGCTATTAGCTTCCAGCGCTGAACGCGCTACTTTCCGCGACGCAATACTAGCTGGGGTAAACGACTTTTTAGAGAAACCCGTAGAAAAGGATGCTATTACTGCGGCTGTGCATAATGCTTACCATCGTGAATGGCAACGTCGGGTACGGCAAGGCGTGCAACGGCCCGATAGCAAAGTGGCCAAGGGGCAGGTTGCACTGATATTTGGTACAAAAGGTGGCGTAGGCCGAACCACTGTGGCGGTCAACTTGGCTACTGCTCTACAAACTGAAATGGAACAAAACGTAGCCCTATTTGATCTGGACTTACAGTTTGGCGATGTGGCTATCATGTTGGATCTACCGCCGAAACAAACCATCACGCACCTGGTGCGTGGCTTGCGTTCAACCAGCGATAACTTTGAAAGAGAGCAAATAGATAAGGTTCTTATGCATCATAGCACAGGGTTAAGAGTACTACCTGGACCAAACCACCCTGAAGAAGCGGAACTCGTTAGCGCTGATCACGTGAAAAAATTATTGAAACTGCTAAAAAAAGAGTTTGACTACATCATAATCGATTGCCCCGCTCTCTTTCAGGAGACTGCCTTAGCCGCTTTGGATATGGCTGATCATGTTATTCTTTTAGCTGCTACTGATGTACCTACCCTGAAAAATGCCAAGCTTTCTCTCGATGTGATTTTAACGCTAGGCTGCCCTAAGGAAAAAGTGCATCTGGTTATAAATCGAGCGAGCAGTAGCGTAGGCTTTGAAACAGAAGCCGCCGAGAAGCACTTAGGCATACCCATATTTGCTCGCATCCAATCAGATGGCCGCACAGCAGTAGCCGCAGTAAACAAGGGTATCCCCTTTGTTTTATCTGACCCTAAAGCAGTTATATCGCGCAGCATCCATGAGTTAGGTCGAGCAATTATTCAATTGGATATGGGCCACCACACCACAGCGGAAATAACGGAGAACGCTCCGGTAAAGAAGCGGTGGCTGCCATCACTGCTTAAAAAAAGCTTGAGGTGATTGCATGTCACTTTTATCGCGTTTAGAAAAGCAAAAACAAATTAGCGAACCTGAAGTAAAAAGCGAGGCGCAGGCTAAACCTGCGGCTAGTGCCCGCCATCAAACACCTGGAGCGGTGCTTGATCCGTTTAAGGAGCTTAAAAATGAAATTCACCAGCGGCTAGTGAATGAAGTAGATACTTTTTTGCTGCGCAGCAATGACGAAGCCGTTTTACAAGAAGTCCGCAATAAAGTCGCCGAGGTTAGCAACCAGGTAATAGACGAAATTCAACCCGACCTGCCACATACACAACGACAAAAAGTAATCACGGAAATGGTCGATGATGTGTGCGGTTTCGGGCCAATACAAGTATTACTAGACGACCCAAATATTTCCGAAGTAATGGTAAACGGCCCTTTCCGTGTCTACTGTGAGCGTAAGGGGAAACTGATACTCACCGACGTCAAGTTTCGCGATAATAGCCACGTTATGCATGTAATAGAGAGAATCGTAGCTCCCTTAGGTCGTCGTATCGATGAATCCAGCCCTATGGTAGATGCCCGATTACCCGATGGTTCGCGTGTGAATGCCATTATTCCGCCCCTGGCGCTTAACGGCCCTACCATTACTATAAGGAAATTCTCAAAGAAACCCCTCACTGTGCAGGATTTAATTCGTTTTGGTTCGTTAACTGCTGAAATGGCGGAGTTTTTACGCGCTTGTGTGCAGGTACGTCTTAATATAGTTATTTCTGGGGGAACTGGTTCCGGTAAAACGACCTTACTTAATGTTATCTCTTCATTCATTCCCGATGATGAGCGAATTGTGACTGTTGAAGACGCTGCCGAACTGCAGCTAAACCAAGATCACGTGGTCTCCTTAGAGGCTCGTCCGGCTAATGTGGAAGGCAAGGGTGCGGTGGCCATTCGCGACCTGGTAAAAAACTGCCTGCGTATGCGACCAGACCGAGTTGTAGTGGGCGAGGTGCGCGGTGGCGAAGCCTTGGATATGCTGCAAGCTATGAACACCGGACACGATGGCTCCCTTACCACCGGGCATGCTAACACCCCCCGTGATATGATAAGCCGGCTAGAGACTATGGTACTTATGGCTGGTATGGAACTGCCTGTACGAGCTATCAGAGAGCAAATTACCAGCGCCGTAGATGTCATTGTTCAGGCAGCCCGCTTAAAGGATGGCTCCCGCAAGGTAACTCATATCACGGAAGTGCAAGGTATGGAAGGCGAGACGATTGTTTTACAAGATATTTTTGTTTTTGAGCAAGAGGGTACAGATGAAGACGGGAAAATAATCGGTCGCCTGCGGCCTACCGGCATCCGGCCCAAATTTTTCGAGAAGTTTACCACGGCTGGTGTTGACATTAAGCCAGATATATTCATTGCCAAGGAATGGTAAGGAGGTTAATCACTCTGGTTCCCCTCCTGTTTCTAATTTTTATTACTTCAACCCTCATTACCTGGGTTTTTCTCAATCGCTACTTTAGCTTGAATGCTATTTTGCAACGTCGTATGCGTACTATTTTGGCGCCCACCGCCAAAACGACCAAAAGCGAGAAGCAAAAGTCGAAAAAAGCAAGCATAACCAACGCAAATTCCCTCAACATGCTCAAACCTTTAGTGCGCTTATTTGAAAGAAGTAAACAGAAGCCTAAACAACAAAAGTTAGCCTTGTTACTATCCCAGGCCGGTAGTCCATTGAAACCTGCAGAATTTATGGCTATAAACGTAGCCTCAGTATTGTTTGGCATTATAATTACAATGCTCTTTAGGAAGCCTCTGTTTATTTTTTTGGGGGCAGGAATAGGATGGATGCTTCCTCGGCTTTACCTTAAACGCTGTTTCAAAAAGAGACAAGACGCTTTCTGCGCCGCTTTACCACAGGTGCTTACTATGATGGCCAATTCGCTGCGCGCTGGTTTCGGCTTTTTACAGGCGATGGAAGTGATTGCCCACGATATGAAACCGCCAGTTTCCAGTGAATTTGAACGGGTTCTAAAAGAGATGCAGTTTGGCACTGATCTGGAAGTATCCTTAGAGGGCATGGGTACGCGCATAGCCAGTGATGATTTAGATCTCATTATCACTGCCATGCTTATTAACCGACAGGTAGGCGGCAATTTATCGGAAATACTAGATACTACTGCTAACACATTGCGTGAACGCATAGCCATGCGCGGTCAAGTTAAGGCACTCACAGCTCAAGGCCGTATGTCAGGCATTGTTATTTCCATGTTACCATTTGGCATTTTCGCTTTTTTGTGGCTGACAAACCGCCCCTACATCAGTTTGTTATTTACTAAACCGCTTGGCAAAGTGTTCATTGGCATGTGGTTAACTGGCCAAGCACTAGGTATGATGATGATTCGTAAAATTACACAAATAAAGTACTAGGAGGAGTGGATAAGGTTGTTTTGGATAGTGGTTTTTTACATTGCTACCTTCACTTGTGCTGCTGGCGCAATTGCCCTCATTTACCTGCGCTTCTCCAACCACTCCCCACTAGAGCGACTGGTCGTTTTTCTGCCACGCTCAGCAAAACCCGTGGCGACACAACACGAAAAAGACCAGTTCGGACTACCGGAGGCTACTTTTCGAGAACGGGTATTGATGCCTATAATGACTCGTTGTGTAAATATAATAAATCGCTTCTCACCAGAAACAATGAAGATGCGCGCTGATAAATTATTGGCTGATGCCGGACATCCTTATAATTTTGATGTCCCCGCATATATGGCTGTCAAGGTTGTATTAATTTTAGGCGGAACTATTTTGACGTTAATTTTAGCACCAAGGTTGGGTATGGGTGAAATGTCTTTAGTAATGGCCATGGTTGGCGGTGGATTCGGTTATGTTATTCCCGATTTCCTATTAGGCGGTGTGGCGAGTAAACGGAAAGACCAAATATCCCAGAAGCTACCCGAAACCCTTGACCTCTTAACAGTAAGCATCGAAGCTGGTTTGGGTTTTGACGGGGCACTGCAAAAAGTGTGTGAGAAGACAACCGGACCTTTGGCCGATGAATTCAACCGCATGTTGCAGGAGATTCAAGTAGGGAAAGCTCGACGCGATGCTTTTCGTGCGTTGGCTGACCGGACTAGCGTGGAAGACCTTACTAGTTTTCTTAATGCCCTTATTCAAGCCGATAAACTTGGTGTTAGCATGGGGAATATTTTACGCGTCCAAAGTGCTGAAATACGGCGACGCAAACGTCAGAGAGCTGAAGAGCAAGCTATGAAAGTGTCTGTCAAGATCATTTTTCCCATGGTGCTATTCATTTTACCAGGCCTTTTTCTCGTGGTATTAGGACCTGCAATACTACAGATTATGGAAAATCTAACTTTTTAGCCCCTAGGACGTGATATTGTGCACCGCTGGCGATGCGATAAAGGACAATTGCTTGTTATAATAGCCGTTGCTATTCCTGCTATTCTCGCTCTATTAGCCCTCGTGGTTGATATAGGTTTATTAGCCGTCACGAAAGCCCGCTTACAAGCATCAGCCGATGCTGCCGCCCTGGCAGCCGGCATGGAACTGCCCAACGGTCCTACCCATGCCCGCTTGCAAGCCGACAATTACATTAGCCTCAATAGCAGCCGAGCCGAAGCGACTATCGATATTGATGAGAATAGCCGTTCTGTAACAGTAAACCTGCAGCAAGATGTCTCATTGCTCTTTGCTTCCATAATTGGTTTCGATACTGCCACACCCAAAGTTCGGGCGAAAGCTAGCATTCTTCCTTTGGCCGGCGCTCGCGGCATACGACCAATAGGCATATTAGCTCAACCTTTTGTTTATGGCGATTTATATACTTTACGCGAAGGGCCTGGCGGCAGCGTCACACCTAGAGGGGGGAACTTTGGTTCTTTGCGCTTAAGCGGTAATGGTGCAGCGAAATACCGTCAGGATTTGGCTCAAGGTTATGCTGGTGTTATTCATATCGGCGATATAATACAAACCCAACCTGGATTAATGGGAATGAACACCCGCAAGGGGTTGGCCGATGTATTGGCGGGCTGCAACGAAAACTGGCCTTCTATTTCGCGTTCTTGCTCACGTTTACTCACAATGCCGGTGATTGATTCATTTCCACCTGGTGGCACAGGCCCGGTTACCGTGGTTGGTTTGGCTGTTTTCTTCTTGGAGTCCGTAGAAGGTCCACCTGACTTTAATGTAACCGGCCGTTTCTTAGAATGGGTAGCGGCTAATGGCGAGCACAGTGATGCAAACACACCTAATTATGGTGCTTATACTCTGCGACTGCAACGTTAATATATATATCGACGAGCCTCTACGTTAGCCACTAAACTAACCGCTGTTAGGTTCACCACCATGGCACTGCCGCCGTAACTAATAAACGGCAGGGGAATTCCCGTCACCGGCATAACGCCAAGAGCCATCCCCAAATTCTCTATGATATGAAAAGTCCACATACAAGTTAAACCGGTCACTAGCAACATGCCATAGCGATCGTAACTTTGAACCATATGAGCTAGGGTATCGGATAATAAAAGGTAAAACAAGTATAAAAGGAACACGGCCCCCAAAAACCCCTGCTCCTCGGCGAATACCGAAAAGATGAAATCCGTATGATGGGCGGGAAGAAAATTGAGCTGAGCCTGTGTCCCTTGTAAAAAGCCCTGACCGAAAAATCGACCTGATCCTACAGCAATTGCTGATTGAATGACATTATACCCAGCCCCTAGGCGGTCTGCCCAAGGGTTGAGAAACACTACTAGACGCATGCGTTGATACGGTTTGAGAATAAAACGATATACTAACGGTACCGCCATTCCTAACGCCGCCGCCATTTGAGCTAGTAGTTTACCAGGAACCCCTGCCATAAAGAGCATACCTGCAATAATAGCGATAAACACTAACGCTGAGCCAAAATCGGGCTGCATTACAATTAGTACAAACGGCACTGCCGTCAAAGCTAAAACTAGCAGCAAGCTTTTTTTGGCGGCCAGTTTATCTGCCAGCATTAATATAATGGCTATTTTGGCGAACTCTGTCGGTTGAAACTGCACACTTCCGAACCCTAACCAGCTTTGCGAGCCACCAGCTTTATGCCCCATTATAAACACTAACAACAAACTGATTATAGCCAGTATATACATCTGATTAGTGTAAGCTCGCAGTTTACGATAATCGTAGCGAAACGCCAGAATAGCTCCCGTTAACCCCACTGCTATCCATACCAACTGCCTCTTTGTATAGTAAAAAGAGTCTGCTACTACATTGCGACTAGCCGAGTACAAGGCCAGTAGCCCAATAATCAATAAAAGTGCGGTGATAATAACTAAACGAGGGTTTACTCGCTTCACCAATTTCGGTTCAAACATCGCCATTAAAAACGTGCCCCCCATTAAAGTTTAGTATGGAGGGCTTTTTTATGGCAGTGGTAGTTTGCGGTTAAACAGTAACTAGCTGGGTAATTAACGCATAGCTACCACCCAATCAGCTTCCTCTAATACTGGTGCGGCGGTATCGCGTAATATAACTTCAGGGCAGTTGCGTTCGGCCCAACGCAAGGCCCATTCCGACTTAAAGAGAATAGCTAGCCGACCTGCTCGGTCCATTACACAAGTGCTATCGCTGTTAACTATTTTATCGACTTTGCCATCTCCCTCCACCCAACGCGCTAAATGGTAGGGTAGTGGCACGAGTTCCACATCAACACCATATTCATGCTTCAACCGATATGCCAGTACATCAAACTGCAAGGAACCTACAGCGCCAAGAATATTTTCCGTAGCTCCCCAACCTACAGGGCGAAAAAGTTGTATAGCTCCTTCTTGTGCCAATTGATCTAACCCCTTGGTAAGCTGTTTGCGCTTTAATGCTTCGCGAATCTGTACAGTGGCAAAATACTCTGGTGAAAAATAAGGAATACCAGCAAAGTGCTGTGTTTGACCTACAGTTAGTGTATCACCTATTTGAAAAACACCCGGGTCAAATACACCTATAATATCCCCAGCATACGCTTCTTCTACCGTCGTACGATCCTGTGCTAAAAACTGCTGAGGTTGCGATAAACGTACGTTTTTACCCAGCCGCACGTGAAAAATATTCATGCCCCGCGTAAAACAACCGGACACCACACGAATAAAAGCAACTCGGTCGCGGTGTGCTGGATTCATATTGGCTTGTATTTTGAAAACAAAACCCGAAAATGATTCATCCAGAGGATCAACCCAGCCGGTATCAGAAACACGCCCAACTGGTGCGGGTGCCATTTGTAAATACCTGTCTATGAAAGACTGTACTCCAAAATTGGTAAGCGCTGAACCAAAAAAGACCGGTGTCAGCTCCCCTTTAGCCACCTGTTCAGCATCGAAGGCGTTACCAGCAATATCGAGTAAGGCAATCTCCTCTTCTAACTGAGTATGTGCCTGCTTGCCTAAGAATTCCGCTAGTGTTGCATCATCAACCGTCGCCGGTAGCATAGCAGCTTTGGTGACACCATGACTCTTCCCTTGGTAAATGTGAAATGATTTCGCCAAACGATCGTATACACCACGAAAGCTGTTCCCCATGCCTACCGGCCAGTTTATGGGGGTAGAACGTATTCCCAAAACCTCTTCAATTTCGGTTAACAGTTCCAGCGGCGGTTTACCAAAACGATCCATCTTATTAACAAAAGTAAAAATGGGAATACCTCTCAAACGGCACACTTGAAATAGCTTACGGGTTTGCTCTTCCACACCTTTGCCGGCATCTATAAGCATGATAGCACTATCTACAGCGGCCAGAGTCCGGTAGGTATCTTCACTAAAATCCTGGTGACCAGGGGTATCTAATAAGTTGATAGCATAACCATTGTACTCAAACTGCAGTACACTGGAAGTAACCGATATGCCACGTTGCTTCTCTAATTCCATCCAATCGGAGGTAGCATGACGTTCAGCTTTGCGAGCTTTTACAGAACCCGCTAAATGTATGGCGCCTCCGTATAGGAGTAGTTTCTCTGTCAGTGTGGTTTTGCCAGCGTCGGGGTGCGATATAATGGCAAACGTACGACGTCTTCCTACCTGAGTGGCTATTTCTTGCTGCAAGCCTATCTAACCGTCCCTTCTATTGGCACATTAAAATAACGGCATTCCGGATGATGAAACGCCATGGCACTTACTGTGGCTTCCGGGTCCATCATCATCTGTTCGGTCAATGATACACCGATCTCAGCCGGTTTTAGCAAGTCAAATAAGATGGTCTGCTGTGTTAAATCAGGGCAAGCCGAGTAACCAAATGAGTAACGACGACCTCGCTTAATATCTGCTGGATGGGAGAAACCCCACAGCTTGCGTATATGTGCATGCAACCATTCGGCAGCTGCTTCAGCCGTGGCCAAGGCCAAGGCGGAAACTGTATGACTCATTTGGTAAGCGCCTTCGTTACGCAAACGCGTGGCCATGTCCGCTACACCGCTACCTGCACTAACTACAAACATGGCTACACTGTCTACAGGTCCACCAACTGGATGCACATAATCGGCTAACGATAAAAATGGCTGCACAGGTTGCCTGGGAAAACATAACTCAACTGGATTATCGTTGTTTTGGGTTCCGAGATAAATACATGCATCATTGCTGTTAGCCTTAAAAAACTGGAATATGGCATCCACATGCATACCATTTTCCCGGCAGTACTCTTTTGCTGCTTCTACTAATTCGGCTAGTTGACGTGCCTTCTCATCGCCTGTTTTACGTAATTGGCTAAACCTGCCATGCAGACCTAAGTGACGGCTGTAAAGAGTGTCTTCATCCAGGTATTGCCACACTTCTTCTAAGTCAACTCGCTTTAGTACATGGCGTTCATAATCGGGCGGCTCAGGTAGCGTGGTGAGTATTGATATCTGTGATGATCGCCCTTCAACCTTATTTTTAGCAGTACCTGTGTCTACTTGAATTGGTGTATCTACATCAACATTGGTTGCTACCCATTCGGCAGTTACTAACGGAAGCTGTGTGGGGTCCATAATGCGGTTGGCCAATTCCAACCCTTTCATGGCATCGGCTGCATAAACTACTATGCCTTTATACTGTGGCGCTATTCGCCTACGTGTAAAGTTCTCACTAAGAGCTGCTCCGCCAACTAATAACGGCGGACATACCCCGCTTTTAGTAAGGGCGCTTGCTGCAGTGACCATCTCGTGCGCTGAACGCACTAGCAACCCTGAGAGCCCTACCATATCGGGCTGTTGTTCGCAAACCACCTGCACCAGACGTTCCGGTTCTACTTTAGTACCAAGGTCTATCACTTTAAACCCGTTGTTACTGAAAATAATGTGCACTAAATTCTTGCCAATATCGTGTACATCGCCTTTAACAGTAGCTAAAACAATAGTACCCCGGCTGGTGGATTCGCCACTTGGCATCTTTTCTTCCAGCCAGTTTACAGCGGCTTTCATCACTTCGGCACTTTGCAGCACTTCGGCCACTATCAACTCATTATTGTTAAACATACGGCCTACCGTGGCCATACCACTCATCAGCGGACCATTAATTACATCCAGGGGCGTCCGTTCTTGCAAGGCAAGTTGCAAATCAGCAAACAGTTCTTCCCGACTCCCCTGAATAATATGATCGGCCAAACGTTCGTCCACACTCTTTTGCACACCAATTGCCGAGCGCACCGAGCTAGGTACTTTTCGGAAGTAACCAGTGAAGCACTCAATGCTCTCTGCATCTGTGTTAAAAAGCAAATTGTAAGCCAGTTCTTTTTCCGTATCAGTAATACTTGCGTAATGACGTAAACTTTCAGCATTGACAATGGCCATATCCAGCCCAGCTAAAGTGCAGTAGTGCAAGAATACGTTATTAACTACCTCTCGCCCTACTAATGGCAAACCAAATGAAATATTACTGATGCCTAGAATGGTAGCGCACTGCGGCAGTGCTTCTTTTATTTGCCGTACGCCTTCTATGGTCTCTTGCGCACAGCCCATATACTGTTTATCCCCAGAGGCACAAGGGAAAGTGAGTGGGTCGAAAATCAAATCGGTCGGACGCAGACCATGCTCCTCCACCAACAGTCGAAACGCCCGCTGCGCCACTTCTAGCTTGCGCTGACGTGTAAGTGCCATCCCTTTTTCATCTATGACTCCTACCACCAATGCTGCTCCGTATTCACGAGCCAAGCGGGCTACACAGGCTAAACGCTCTCCCCCATCTTCCAGGTTTACAGAATTTATAACGGCCCGCCCTTGCGACCAGGTTAGAGCCCGTTCAATCACCGCCGGATCAGTGGAATCAATCATCAACGGAACCTTGAGTAATCGAGCCACACGCGAGAGCAAAGAGTGCATATCGGCCAATTCGTCACGGTCGGGGTTGGCTAAACAAATGTCTATTACCTGGGCACCGGACCGCACTTGACGACGAGCTACTTCAGCAGCATCTTCCCAACGCTCAGCGGCAATCATCTCTCGGAACCGACGAGAACCAATCACGTTGGTCCGTTCGCCTACTATTATTGGCCGTTTTTCGCCTGTTATATCAAGCGCTTGCAGACCCGATAATAGTAAACCACGACGCGCAGATACACACCTAGATGGTACGCCAGACAAGGATGCTGCCAACGCTTTTATATGGTGTTGATTGGTACCGCAACAGCCACCAGCCACGTTGAGCCAACCTTTGTCGGCAAAACCGCGCAATGCATCGGCAAACTGCTCGGGCGATTGATTATAATGCCCTTCTTCATCGGGTAGGCCCGCATTAGGCACACAAGCCACTGGCCAAGGTGCTTTTTCAGCCAATGTACGTATGTAATTAGTCATCATTTGTGGACCTGTAGCGCAATTTATGCCAATATAAAGCAGATCAAGATGATCGAAACTGGCCAATAACGCTGCTACATCCTGCCCAGCTAGCATGGTGCCCGACGATTGTATGGTAATGGAAATCGCCACTGGTACATGATGCTTATTATTGCAAGCCCGCCTAATGCCAGCTAAACCCGCTTTAATGTTTCTTGTATCATGAGCTGTTTCCAGTAGTAAGTAATCCACACCACCAGCAATTAACGCCTCAGCCTGTTCTTGGTAAATGTCAGCCAATTGTTCAAACGAAGGCGTATTACTCAGGGAGATAGCCTTTGTGGTAGGCCCCATACTTCCCGCTACAAAACGAGGTTTTTGCGGCGTACTCCATTCATCAGCTACTTCTCTTGCCAATTGAGCTGCAGCTAATGAATACTGGTATGCTTTAGTGGATAAACCGTATTCCGCCAGAACAATACTGGTACCACCAAAGGAGTTAGTCTCAATAATATCAGCACCAGCCGATAAGTAATCAGCGTGTATGCGGCGAATTATATCGGGGCGTGTCACATTAAGAATCTCATGACACCCCACATTACTAGCACCATTATAATCTTCTGCGCCAAGCGCACAGGCTTGTAAAGCCGTACCCATAGCACCATCCATTATGAGAATACCAGCCTGTAGAGCTCGGTTTAACTGAGTAGCAATCATTTAGCTGCCCCTTCTTTTGTGCAATTACACATACTCCATCTTACCAATGCCTATATTGCGACGCAAGATGGCGATTTAGGGGCTGGCAACTTCGGTCTCTCGCATCTTGAACAGTTCCATTTGCGCATCAACCAACCGATGATATATGCCACCTTGGGCATAAAGAGCCTCATGCGTACCTTCTTCAGCAATACGTCCTTTCTCTAATACCAGCAAGCGGTCGGCATTACGTAGTGTAGAAAGGCGGTGAGCAATAGCAAAAGTGGTGCGGTTTTTAACCAACCGTCCCAAAGCCTCTTGAATCTGTTGCTCTGTAGCACTATCAACAGAAGCAGTGGCTTCATCCAGAATCAAGATGCGCGGGTTGTGTAAAATAGCACGGGCAATGGAAATACGCTGACGCTCGCCACCAGAGAGGCGCTGGCCCTTCTCACCCACTTTTGTATCGTAACCATCGCGAAAACGCATAATAAAGTCGTGAGCATTGGCTATTTTAGCAGCCAAAATTATCTCTTCAGGTGTGGCCTGAGGCTTGGAATATGCTATGTTTTCATAAACTGTACCGGCAAACAAGAAGGGTTCTTGCAATACCACACCTATTTGCGAGCGTAGATCTGACTGTAACACATCGCGCAAATCAACGCCATCTATTAAAACATGGCCTTCGTCGGGGTCGTAAAAGCGGCACACCAAATTGATAAAGGTAGATTTACCTGCACCGGAATGACCAACAAGACCGATCATCTCCCCGGGTTTTACAGCAACGTTTATCTCGTGTAATACCGGTTCATACGAATGGTAACCAAAGGTGACATTTTCTAAGACGACCTCGCCTTTTATTTGATGTCGACGAGCTGTAGGACGATCTTTTACGTCGGGTTCTTCATCGATAACAGTGAAAATCCGTTCTGCAGCCGTCATTGCTTGGTTAAACCAGCGGGGTATGAAAGTAAAGTATTCCAGTGGTCCCCACACCATACCAGCGTATTGAGTAAATTGAATCAACTCACCTAATGCCATACTTTTCCCTAACACCATGTGTCCGCCATAAAATAGTATTAAAAAATAACCACAACGCATAACAAAGCCGGCAAAGGGAAAGAAAGTGTTAAACCAACGTTCGTTGCTGGCGGTAATGTTAGCGAACTCCTCGCTATATTTAGTAAAGCGTTCTACTTCGCGTTTTTCTTGGCCAAAAACCTTTACCACCCGCATACCACTTAAAACATCTTGTAACAAGGAGTTTACACGATCAGATAAACGCCATTGACGACGAAACCGCCTACGAAAGCTCTGCCAAAACCGACTGATGATAAAAACTACTAGTGGGGCTGGCACTAACACTAACGCGGCCAACCGCCAATCTGCGCTAACTAAAATAATACTAATGCCTATAAATAACAGACACTCGTTGATAAGCTTTGCTACCTGGCTTTGCACGAATGACTGAATAGTAGCAGTGTCGTTGTTCACACGGTTCATTAAGTCGCCAGTTTTATGTTTGCTTAGGTAGTTAATGGATAAAGATTGTAATTTGCCATATACCATACTACGTAAGTCTTGTCCTAAACGAGAGCTAAGGTTGGTAGTAAGCAACCCATTAATCATAGCCAGAACTTGCTTGCTAAGTTGGGCTAAGCCAATAAGAGCAACATAATAAACTAGCCTACGGATATTCTCATTGGCAATACCATCATCAATAATTAAACGTATGATCTGAGGTTCTATCAAGCGAACGCCTGTAGAAAGCCAAAAGAGTATCATAGTGCATACAATTAACGTCATATGGGGCCGAGCTGTTTGTAATAAGCGTTTCACCAACTGCACTTTATTAATACACGATAGACAAATGCCCGATTCATCCGGATATACCCGGCCGCAATGAGGACAGGTTTTACCCTTGACATCCTGAAAGAATGGTGATTCTTCCCCTTTGGCAATTTTATTCAAGTACTTGGTTAAGTTGGCGTAATAGGGCATTAACTGCATGGTAAAACGGGCGATGATCGCTTTCTCTTCACCCGATTGCATCTGTAAACAACCATTGCCCACATAAGCAATAGCTTGGTAACTATCGCCATCACTTATACGAATTTGCCTTTGTACTATACCTTCGTGCAAAAAAACTAACTGTGTAGGAGTTACCACCAGTTGACCATCGATAAAGCGGCCATCAAGACTAATGTCCCACTCTAACTCGGTTACAGGGGTCTGCTCACCTAGTGCTTCCGCCAGGCTCAAAGTACCGCTCCTTTTACATCAATGTCTCTAGTTGCTTAACACTTTTTGCATCTAAAGCGCGGTAATTAGGTACATCAAACCTATTTCCATCTACATCCGTAATTATTAAACGTTGTTGGCTTAACGGCAAAATACATTCGTGAGAGTTTTTAGTGGTAAAACGGCGCGGTCCGCGATCTGTCTCTACTTCCCAATAAATGTAGCCAAACTCTTCTTTCAGTTTGTGCACACTTTTAATGATGGGGGTAAAGTAACGCCGTTCTAACTCGCCCTTAATTAACTCGACTTGTTCATTGGCAAAGTCAGCTAAATCGCTAATAATACCTATCTCTTTGTTATTAGCATCGCGTACAGAAAGGTAACGATCCCCTAAGCTATGAGGGAATGCCCGATATATAGCAACCGAAGTATACTCGTCTTCCCCTAAGGTCAGCTTAAGAAAACCGCCTGACGTACTAGTAAAATGACATTCCTGCCCAGACAGGAAGCGGATGTGCGCGTAATCAGCCAGCTCGGCCTGCGAGTTCTTGTTCACTTACTTCCACTCCCCTAATTCTTAACGCTTCTTTTTGCTGCTGAAGCATTTTATAATAACAGCCATTTAGAGTAATCAATTCTTCGTGAGTACCGCACTCCACGATTTTACCTTTTTCAATTACCATCAAGCGGTCTGCATTGCGTAAAGTAGAAAGCCGATGCGCAATTACTATAGTAGTACGCCCCTTAACCAACTGCTCTAAACCTTCCTGTATGGCCCGCTCCGTTTCTGTATCTACCGAGGCGGTGGCTTCGTCTAAGATGAGTATGCGTGGGTTATGCAGTATAGCTCGAGCTATAGCCAGACGCTGTCGTTCACCACCAGAAAGGTTTTGCCCACGATGCCCAATCACCGTATCGTAACCATTGGGTAGTTTAATAATAAAATCGTGAGCACTGGCCACTTTACAGGCTTCTATAATCTCTTCCCGACTGGCCTGTGGTTTAGCATACGCCACGTTCTCGGCAATAGAGCCAGCAAACAAATAGGTGTCTTGCAGCACCATGCCTATCTGGTTGCGTAGATCCTGTATACAAAGATCACGCACATCCACACCATCAATCTGCACATAGCCAGCTTGCACATCATACAGACGACTAACTAGGTTAACCAATGTGGAT
>CAYMKM010000011.1:21669-23755 GCA_964390985.1 uncultured Clostridia bacterium
CACATAGCCAGCTTGCACATCATACAGACGACTAACTAGGTTAACCAATGTGGATTTACCAGCGCCTGAATAACCAAGCACCCCTATCACTTCGCCAGGTGCGATATCTATAGTTATATCTTCTAACACCGGCTTGTTTGGCTCATAACCAAATGTTACCTGGTTAAGCTCAATATGTCCCTCAATATGAGGTATGCGGATTGGATTTAACCTTTCCGCCACTTCAGGTTGCGCATCTAAAATTTCGAAGATGCGCTGCGCTGAGTTCATACATGAAGACCACCAATCGACAATGTGGGTCATAAACTCCAGTGGTCCGTAGAGCATGCCTATGTAGCCAATAAATGACCACAACATACCGAAGGTGGCTTCGCCACGAATAACTAAAGCGCCACCATAACAAAATACTAACAAACCACCAATACTCATGATAAAGGTGAGCATGGGAAAGAGTTTAGCAGAAATATAACCTAGCTCCATATTGGTGCGAAACACGGCTTGGTTTCTTATAGCAAAGCGGTTTTTCTCTATTTCTTCTTTTCCAAATGCCTTAACCACACGAATACCGGATAGAGTATCGTTTATTAAAGCAGATAAAGCCGCTGATCTACGATAACGGCGAGAATAGGCTCTCCAAAGCCTTGGTAAAACCTTAGCCACAAAGTACACAATTAAAGGCGTTGGGATCAGCACTAATAAAGTTAGCTTCCAGTTCATAAACATCATCACAGTAGTAATCCCAATTATGTTGATCAGATTTACTATAAAATAAGGGAATCCATCGTGGAAAAAGTATTGTAGATGGTTAGCATCGTGGCTAACACGTGTCATTAGAGTACCTGTCTCTTTACTTGCAAAAAAGCCTAGCGAAAGACGTTGCATAGCAGCAAATACTTGCGTTTTTAAATCGAGTATCACCCTAGGCGTTAGTGTTGCATTTACCCTACCGTGAATTACACCCATTAAAACACCCAAAAATGCGAAAAGTGCCATGCACAAAATAAACTCGAAGATATGGCCGTAATAACGACCACCTTCGGTTAGCACTTCATCAAATAAAATGCGTCCACCTAAGTAAGGTGCAAAAACTTCTAATACAGAACGAGCGAGAATGGTAAGTAAAATAATACCTACCTGCACCTTATACCTCGGCAAATAGGAAAGGACTCGTAAAAATAAAGCTCGTCTATCTAAGCATTTAGGGCAGATGCGTCGTTTAGGATCAGGAAAAAGACGACCACAGGTAGGGCAAGTCGGTTGATAAAAATTGGCATGAAAATCGGCATCTCTTAGCTCTTCGCCAGCTCGCACCCTGTTTGCCAGTTGTGAAAATTGGCCAAACTTGCCCGCCATAGTATTAGAGTACCTGCATAGCAGTTGCCGATTCTCCTCATGTACAGCCACCAGCATACCGTTACCATTTAGGCTTTCCGCCTTTAACTCACCTAGCTTGGCCAGCTCATACTCCTGATAAAACGAACCTGGTTCGTTTACAATAACCAATAGTTGCTTGGTGATGACTAGCCAAAAATCCGCATAAGAACCATCGATAGCCAAGTCGGTGCTAGCTACCATTATAATATGAGCTGGTTTTATACCATGGGAAGCTAAAACAGCCGCCACATTATCTGCCATCGGTTCTAGCCGATTCATTAAACCGCTCCTGATAATACATTTAAACGAGACATAGTAAATTTTATCTTTGAAAACATTTAATGGCAAGTCTTTTGGGTAAATTTTGTAGATAGAGAACGCTAGAGTCTAGCCCTATAGGAAAGGAGGATTAAACATTAATATGCGGAAATTCGCTTGTAATAGTTACCGGGGAGGAAATGTAATGCCAACTAAATTAGCAGCTCAGCTTTACTCAGTCCGTCATGCAACAAAAACACCAGCTGATATTGCGACTACCTTGAAAAAAATACGCGATATCGGTTATCAGGCTGTACAATTATCTGGGCTAGGCCCCATTGACATTAAGGAATTAAAGGCTATTCTTGATGACAACGAACTCATTGTTTGCGCTACCCATACATCGTATGATCGCATGCGCGATGAGCTCGATGTCGTAATGGATGAGCATCGT
>CAYMKM010000012.1:0-23294 GCA_964390985.1 uncultured Clostridia bacterium
CCTGGCATAAGCGAAAAGGAACTAGCCATGCAGTTGGAGTTTAGTTTACGCAAGGCCGGAGCAGAAGCGATGGCGTTCCCGCCTATAGTGGTCTCCGGTGAGCGTGGCGCTTTGCCGCATGGACAACCCAGCGACAAGGCAATTCGCATAGGCGAGCTAATTACCATGGATTTTGGTGCTGTTTGGCAGGGTTATTGTTCCGATATGACGCGCACGGTGGCACTAGGCTATGTGGATGAACGCCAGCGCCAGATTTATAATATAGTTTTGCATGCACAACAAGCAGCTGTGGCAGCGGTGGCGGCCGGTCTAGCAGGGCAAGCAGTCGATGCAGTAGCGCGACGGATTATTAGCGAAGCCGGGTACGCAGAAGCTTTCGGCCATGGGTTAGGTCACGGTGTGGGGCTCGATGTACACGAGGAGTATCCCCGACTTAGCACTTCCTGGCAAGGCGAACTGCAACCAGGAATGGTGTGTAGCGTAGAACCAGGTATATATTTACCGGGTTGGGGAGGAGTACGCATTGAAGATCTGGTGGTTGTCACACCAGATGGTTGCCGAGTACTTTCTAACGCACCACGCGATTTAATGATAATACCCGCTTAAGTATTGCTGATTCACAGCAAGCTGATAGTATGTAGAAGCAGGGGGTGGCAAGATGGTATCTGTCAATGATCTAAGGACAGGCCTAACAATTGAAATTGATGGTGAAGTACTAAGTGTAGTGGAGTTCTTACATGTAAAACCTGGTAAAGGTGCGGCGTTTGTGCGTACCAAACTGAAAAACGTTAAAACCGGGGCCGTGCGTGAAGTTACATTTCGCGCAGGCGAAAAGGTGAATCGGGCACATATTGAAACCAAAGAAATGCAATACCTATACCGTACCGGTGATGAATTCACCTTTATGGATACACAAAGTTACGAGCAGCTCAATATGACCAGCGATAGCTTGGGTGAAGCAACTAAGTGGTTAAAGGATAACATGACCATTGGTATTCAGTTCTATCAAGGGAAACCTATTGGTGTTGATGTGCCTACATTTGTCGAATTGGTTGTGACGCAAACAGATCCGGGTGTACGGGGAGATACTGTATCAGGTGCTACTAAACCAGCAACAATGGAAACAGGCGTTGTGGTTCAGGTGCCTTTGTTTGTGAATGAGGGCGATGTTCTCCGGATCGATACACGTACGGGTGCATATTTGTCTCGAGTCTAGGTGGGGAGGTTGCAGTGTGAACATAAAAGAACGTATTGCATATATCCGTGGTCTAATGGAAGGCTCGGATTTTTGCGGAAAAGATGTCCAAGCTAAAGCAATTTGGGAGAATTTGTTGCGAGTCTGCGATGAGTTAGCAGATAGTGTAGCCGGTGTGCAAGAAGACCAAGAGGAACTTGAAGAGTATGTGGAGGCCATCGATAGCGACCTTTCTGAGCTGGAAGGTGATGTTTACACTGAAGATGACGAACCTTGTGAGTGTGACATTTGCGGGCACGAAGCAGAAGGGCATACCGATGACGATGATTATTCTGAGTCTGACCCAGTGGTAGAAATGGAGTGCCCTAAATGCGGTGAAAGCGTGGCTTTTGAAGAGGGCTTTCTATACGATGCGGATGTAGAAATATCGTGTCCAGAGTGTGGTTCGGTAGTATACGCTACTGGTCAAGCAGCGCAAAATGGAGTAGATTTACTCCAGTCAAGCACTGAAGAGCCTAAGGAGTAATCTGCCCACACAAGGCAGGAGACACAAATCGCGGGGATTAGCATTCTCTTAATGCTAGTCCCCTTTTTTGTTCTGCCAACAGTGAGACAAGGCATAGGTTGTACGGGTGATAATTTATGCCGAGTCCGTTAAACACAGTGCTCACTTTTTTACCTCTCCATATGCGTACCGGTCTGTCTGCACTCTCACCTATTGTGGCCAATCAGGTAGAAGAAGTGCGCTTGCGCACCGGACGACCTTTAATGTTGACAGTAGGTGCTAAAGATCTGTTTGTGAGCGTTACAGGTGCGACGAGCGATCCTGCTGATGCTGTTATTTGCTTAGAACGTGATGTAGAACAGTTTTTGCAATCCGTCACGCACGCCTCGTTGTACGCTCGCGAGGATCAGCTTCGGCAAGGGTTTTTAACCTTGCCTGGTGGTCACCGAGTAGGTGTTGTGGGCGAAGCGGTGCTACACAATGGCGAGTTGCGAACAATAAAAAATATTGCAGGTTGCAATATCCGCTTAGCCCGCCAGGTGCCAGGGGCGGCCGATTTGCTGCTACCCCGTTTAGTGCTAGGGGGTAGTTTAGCACATACACTAATTGCTTCGCCACCTGGATGCGGCAAAACTACCATACTGCGCGACTTAGCGCGACAAATAGCTAATGGTGTACCGCAAATAGGTTTGCCAGGTTTACGTGTGGCCATCGCTGATGAAAGGTCAGAAATTGCCGCTTGTTACCAGGGTGTACCTCAACTCGATGTAGGAGTACGCAGCGATGTACTCGACAAGTGTCCCAAGGTAGATGCAGTGATGTTGCTGTTGCGGGCTATGGGACCGCAAGTAGTGGTGACCGATGAAATTGGTAGTGAACGTGATGCATGGGCGCTAGAAGAGGCCTTGCACTGCGGTGTTATTTTATTGGCCTCTGCGCATGGTAGCTCATTAAGCGATATCTGCCGACGAGCGGGTGTAGCGCGCCTAGTACAAAGAGGTGCATTTACACGCTTAGTGATACTTAGCAGGCGACAAGGGCCTGGCACAATTGAATCGGTGATCACCTTAGGCGATAGCAAGGTGAAGCGGCCATGTTGAGGTGGATAGGGAGTATATTTTTACTGGTGGCAGCCAGTTTGCTAGGCGAGCGGCAAGCACGCCTGGAGAGACGAAAGCTGGAGGCGTTGGAGAGTGTCCTTATTGGGTTAACGGTGTTAGAAGCAGAAGTATCGTTTTTAACATCGGGATTACCAGAAGCATTAATCAAGGCTAGTGAGGCCACACCATTGGCCGCCAGCTTGTTTAAAGGAGCGGCAAAGCGCATTATAGCTGGTATTTCAGCTGGCGAGGCCTGGCGACAATCTTGCCGTGAATGGGCTTTGGCAACCCAATTAGCTCAGCGACCCCAAAAAGTTGTAGCTGGTCTATCAGCTGCTTTCGGACCCTGGCGGGCAGAAGATATGGTCCGCCACATTCGTCTCACACAAACACTATTGACACAGGAGCAGGAGACGGTTCGGCCCCGCCTCGACTCATCATGTCGCTTGTGGCGTTATTTGGGCATTTCTGCGGGTTTATCACTGGTAATCATTTTGTATTAGGGGCGAGATGAAATGGATGTGACAGCTATTTACAAGATAGCCGGCTTGGGCATTGTGGTGGCCGTGCTTAACATTTTTCTTACCCAAGCAGGTAAGCAAGAGCAAGCACAAATGCTCTCGCTGGCAGGGGTTATTATCGTTTTGGTTTGGCTGGTACAAATGATTTCGCAACTGTTTGCCGACGTAGAGAATGTTTTTCATTGGTGGTGAAAATGGTTAATGGGCGACTTGATGCGCATTGCCGGTTTGGCGTTAGTGCTAACTGTGCTCCTTTCCTACTTGCGTTCAGTACATGCATCTTGGGCGACGCAGGTCGGCATGGCCTTCATGATAATGACATTGCTAATACTCATGCGTCACCTACAAGGCTTAATCAGCTTCTTTTTAGATCTAGGTCGCAGTGCGGGTGTGCCACCAGCGTATACAACCATTGTTTTGCGAGCAGTTGGCGTGGGATATTTGGCTTCTTTTGTAGCACAGTTAGCTAAGGATGCCAAGGAAGATACCGTGGCACACGTGGTGGAGCTAACGGGGAAGATATTCATTACGCTCTTAGCAATACCAGTTGTGAAAGGCATATTGGAGGTGCTGATGGGGGTATTGCCGTGAAGAGCTTGGCACTAGTGCTGTTAATAATGCTGGTACCATTCACCGCTTACGCTCAAGGTGCCGTCGGTTGGGAACAGCACATTGCCAAGCTGGATACCAGTGAACTAGAAAACCTGGTGGCCAGCTTTGATAGTGAGGTGCAAAAAGAATTACCGCGTTTCGATTTAAAGCAATTGGTAGCAAATCCCGGTTCCGTATTGGATGTTCGGAATTTGTTTGGCCGCTTGGGACGATATTTAACTAATGAAATCATATTAAACGTACGTTTATTAGGTCAACTTATTTTGTTGGCTGTATTCTGCGCCATACTGCGCGGCGTGGCCAGTGCATTTAGCGTAAATGGTGCTGCTGATGCCGCCTTTTTGGTAGCCTTCTTAGCGTTGCTGTTGTTAGCGCTGCAATCATTTCGCATTGTAACCACAGTTGCGGTGGAAGCAATTGATGCGATGGTCAGTTTTATGCAAGCTATATTACCGCTGATGATCACTATGTTAGCGGCAGTGGGCGGCATTGCTACCGCTTCGGTTTTTCATCCGCTGTTATTCATGATTGTTTATAGTGTGGCTACGGTAATAAAGGGAGTTATTATTCCACTGGTCTTCCTCTCCGCTATTCTGGGTGTCCTGGGAGTAGTGGCCAAAGATATGCCAATGAAGCAGCTATCATCATTAACCCGTCAATGGAGCGTCACCATTATTGGTTTGCTTTTTATCGTATTTTTTGCCGTTTTAACTGTGCGTGGCGCCATAGCGCCGGTCACCGATGGCTTGACACTCAAAACTGCTAAGTTCCTTACGGGGACATTTGTGCCAGTGGTAGGTAGTCGGTTAGCCGATGCACTAGATGTGGTAGTTGGTAGTTCTTTACTCATGAAGAATGCCATTGGGGTGTTTGGTATGGCAAGTGTTTTTCTTATCACCATTTTCCCGGCGGTAAAGGTGTTCGCCATTTTGACAATATATCGGGTCACTACAGCTTTGATTGAACCGGTTAGCGATGAACGGTTAGTCAGCGTGCTAGGCGGTTTAGCCAGTAGCTTAACATTGGTGTTAGCTTCTTTGCTCACTGTCGGGCTGATGTTCTTTATTTGCATCACAGTTTTAATTGGTTTGAGTAATGTACCAGCTTACATGCGTTAGCTATGGACGGAGGGAAAAGGTGAGTATACTTTCTGGTTGGGCACAGCAGCTTATTTACCTAGCCATGTTTGCCACCATAATACAAGCATTGTTGCCCGACAATGAGATGCGCAATTACATAAGAATGGTGCTGGGTTTAGTGTTAGTGGTGGCTGTCATTTCGCCTCTTTTCAATCTGTTAAAAGGGAACGATTGGCTAGAAATACTCTTTTTTACCCAACCATTGGCCAGTAGCGATGCAGATGCAGCTATTGCAGCGGGAGTATCCTGGCGTGAGCAAACACTTGCTAATTTAGTCGATGCAGCGCAAAAGGAAGTCGCTGATGAGTTAGTAGCGGTGTTGCGGGCCATTGAAGGTGTGGCACAAGCCCAAGTAAATTTGGGCAACGCACGTCCTTTGGTGGAGATACAAGCCAAAAAGGAGGCTAACATCAGTCAGCTTACTAGTACAGTGCGAGAGTTAGCCGCAGCACATCTGGGCGTTGAGCGGAGTCTAGTCGATGTGTCAGTTCAACTGTGGCACTAATAGGGAAGGTGATATTGTGAGCAAGTACGCCGATATGTGGTCGCGCTGGCTTGGTAACAAGCATAACGAAGACGCAGTTGAAAAGAAGACGCCTTTATTAGGTAAAGATAGCGGGCGCAACCTGGCGTTATTAGCTCTGTTAGGAGTGTTTTTGCTCGTGATAAGCAGCAAAGGAGGCGAAAAACCAGTTACTGGTAGAGTGCAAGAACCTACAGTAGCAACATCTCGTACCGATAAAGACGAGCAGGATATCATAGCGACCAAGTTGGCACAACTGTTATCGAAAATTGCCGGAGCTGGGCGTGTAAGAGTTTACATAACGCTGGATAACGGCCCCCACCAAGTGCTTGCCGAAGAGATAACTATGGAAAGAGTTAACGACGACGAGCGGGGAGGCCTTAAAAGTATGCGTACTACGCAACGTCCCATAATTATTCGCGATGACACATCCCGAGCTGAACAGCCGGTAGTACTCACGGAGTATAAACCTAAGGTGCGTGGTGTAGTAGTGGTGGCCACTGGTGCTACTGATTTACGGGTGCGTCAGCAACTGACTAGGGCTGTAGAAACAGCTTTGGGAGTGGCCGCACATAGGGTAAGTGTCTTTGCTGGCAACATATAAAATTGGGGGTGTGGTAATGATTGTTATTGTGGATAAACATAGGTTGCGGGCGGTAATTCTGTTGTTGCTGTTAATCATAATGGCTTTTTGCTGGTGGTTGTTATCGAGAAATGAGTCAGGCACAAGTTTAGTAGAGAATAACCTACCAGGAGGAACTTTACCTGTTTCATCTTCATCGATAGATGTAGAATCTGCGTTACCTGTAGCCGCTGTGCAACAGCCAACAACGAGTGCTCTCGATGAATACCGCTTGGAAAGGGATCGGGCCCGTTCCGCTCAGGAGGAGTTGCTGCATAGCGCTTCGCAAGATAAAACCTTAAGTGAGGAACGCCGCGCTCAATTAGCTCAGGAACTCCTTCGGCTCATGCAAAAAGGTGAACACGAACTACAAGCGGAAACATTGTTGGCTGCTTCTGGGTATGATCATGCAGTGGTTGTAATAACAGCTAGTGGCGCTACAGTCGTTCTGCCGCTTGTTCTTTCAAAGGAAGAAGCAGCTCGAGTTGGCGATATGGTTAGTCGCGTATGTGGTATTAAAACTGAACAAGTAGTTATTATGGATGCAGTTGGGCAACCATAAGCAACAGTCATTTTACTCCTGTAGAGGAAAACATTCTCCAAAGGGCGAACCCTGTAGCACTGTATCCTCAAACGCGGCGTTTTGGCGTGGTGAGAAGGAGATGGTCCAGTGAAACTAAACGAAATAAAAGAGATAATAAAGATGCTGGAAGATAGCGATATAGCAGAGTTTATTCTGGAAAACGAAGGGGTAAAGCTTACTTTACGCAAGAAGGTAGCTTTTTCTCCTCTCCCAGTTGGAGGGCAATCCATATCACCACCAACCTCCTCACCCGTATCATTGTCACTGCCGGAAGTTCCGCTGCTAACACCAGTCACCAGTACGGATGCAGAAGATACTATCACCATTGTGGCACCCATGGTAGGCACATTCTACCGTTCGCCTGCACCTGATGCTGCACCTTATGTAAATGTTGGCGATATAGTTGAAGTTGGTCAGCCTTTATGCATAATAGAAGCAATGAAGCTTATGAATGAAATAGAGTCCGAAGCAAACGGAAGAGTTGTACGTATTCTGGTGGAGAACGCTCAACCGGTTGAATATGGGCAACCCTTGTTTGTAATTGAGCCTGCATGAGCAAATTAGGAGGCTTACCAGTTGTTTGAACGTGTCCTCATTGCTAACCGCGGGGAAATAGCCCTGCGGATTATACGTGCTTGCAAAGAGCTGAACATAGAGACAGTGGCCATTTATTCCGAAGCTGATCAAGACTCAATGCATGTGCGTATGGCGGATGCCGCTTATTGTGTAGGGCCGGGCCCATTAGCACGGTCTTACCTAAACATACCTAATATTATCAGCACAGCTATATTAACCGGGGTAGATGCTATTCATCCTGGTTATGGCTTGTTATCTGAGCAAGCTCACTTTGCTGAGATCTGTGAAACTCATGGCATCAAGTTTATTGGTCCCAGCAGCCAGGCCATTGAGCGCATGGGCGATAAAGCTGTAGCTAAGCAAACCATGCGTAAGGCGGGAGTGCCGGTAATTCCGGGTGTAGAAAATTTAGCAGCCAACGAGAGCGAGGCAGTGGCAGCCGCTGCCACTATTGGTTATCCGGTGATGATTAAAGCCTCTGCTGGTGGTGGCGGTAAAGGTATGCGTATAGCTCGCAATAAGGTAGAGCTACTGCGAGCCTGGGTACCGGCTAAAACCGAAGCTGAAGCTGCTTTCGGCAGTTCTGATCTTTATATTGAAAAGTACATTGAAGACCCCAGACACATTGAGATACAGATATTCGCCGATCAGCATGGCAATGTGGTGCATTTAGGGGAACGTGAGTGTTCTCTGCAGCGTCGTCACCAAAAGGTTTTAGAAGAGTCGCCTTCTGTAGGTGTCAATGCCGATTTGCGTAAGCGAATGGGAGAGATTGCGGTAATAGGTGCGCGAGCGGTTAATTATGTCGGAGCGGGCACCATGGAGTTTTTATTGGATAAAAACGGGCAATTTTACTTTATGGAGATGAACACGCGTATTCAGGTTGAGCATCCTGTTACCGAGATGGTAACTGGTATCGATCTTATAAAAGAGCAGTTGAGGGTGGCTGCCGGCCAAAAACTCTCTTTTAAACAAGAGGATGTGCAAATGCGTGGCCACGCTATTGAACTACGCATTAACGCTGAGGATCCTAGTCAGGGCTTTTTACCATCGCCGGGAACTATTAGCTTTTACCACGCACCTGGTGGTCCGGGTGTAAGGGTCGATAGTTCCGCATACTGTGGGTGTGTGGTATCACCCTACTACGATTCTTTGATAGCCAAGCTTATTTGTTACGCCCCTGATCGGGCTAGAGCAATAAAAAAGGCGCAGGTAGCGTTGGAGGAGTTCGCTATTGAAGGCATAGCCACCACTATTCCTTTTCATCTCGATGTATTGGGCAACTCGCACTTTCAACGTGGCCAGCTTTCGACTGATTTTATCCAGCGCTATATTATCTCCGATAAGCATTCGAGTGATTAAGTCAGTTTGCGGGGAGTGGAATTTATGAGTAGGAGGCAGGCTAGAGAAGCAGCTTTTCGCAGCCTGTTCCAGGTTGATGTGGGTAAAGAGGATGGCGAGAAATCGCTTCTTTATAATATTAAAGAGCTGGATCTTTCTCCTGTTGATGCTGAATATGCCACCTTTTTGGCGCAGGGCGCATTAGCCCACAAAGAAGAAGCTGATGCGCTAATCAGCGAGTACTCCACAGTTTGGGCACTGGAAAGAATAGCCAGTGTAGATAGGGCTATTTTACGGTTAGCCATTTTTGAGCTTACCCAAACACCGTCCGAAATTCCGGTAGGCGTAGTGGTAAACGAAGCGGTGGAGTTAGCTAAAGTATACGGGGAGGAGAGTTCCAGCCGGTTTATCAACGGCATTTTAGGCAACATCATCCGCCGGAATTCTACATCGCCACCACCTGAAAATGAATAAAACCATTGGCGTTTTAGGCATAGATACCAGCGCTTATACTACATCAGTCGCCTGGATGAGCACTACTGGTCGTCTAGTACACGAAGAGCGTCGTTTGCTATCAGTACCTAATGGGCAAAGGGGTCTGCGTCAATCGCAGGCGTTTTTTCAGCATTGCCAAGCTTTGCCGTTGTTGTGTAGCCGCGGGTTTAACAAAAACCCCGCCCAATTAGCTGGTGTTTGTGTAAGTTGCAAACCCCGTCCGCAACCAGATTCCTACATGCCAGTGTTTTTAGCAGGCACTGGGTTTGGCACCACTATTGCGGCGGCGTTACAAGTCCCCTATATGGAAACCAGTCACCAGGAGGGGCACTTTTGGGCTGCAATTTGGTCGCTGACACCTGCCGTTGCTCACAAATTAGCTGGAGTATCGACAGTTTTATTTTTGCATGCATCCGGGGGTACTACTGAACTAATACACATCGACGGTCTAGGGAAAGAGCATACACAGCAACCTGCTTTTGCAAAAGTGGCGGGTACTAGCGACATCAGCGCTGGCCAATTTGTCGATCGGGTGGGGGTAGCTTTGGGATTACCTTTCCCGGCAGGTCGTCATTTGGAAGCATTAGCTAGTGAAGGCACCCTAGGTGCTGTGCAATTACCTGTGGCGGTAGCAGGGAGCACATTATCTTTTTCCGGGCCCGATAGCGCAGCCCGGCGTTGTATAGATGCGGGAGCTCGGCCAGCTGATGTAGGTATAGCTGTTTATGTAGCTTTATCTAGGGCACTGGCTGTTTGGATAAACGCAGTAGCAACATCTACTGGTAGTAGACAAGTGCTTTTAAGTGGAGGCGTCCTCTCTAGTTCCCTTTTGCGCCAGATGATTAGGTGCGAACCCACCCTAGGTAATATACAATTATTAACTGCTCATACTGACTATTGTGGCGACAATGCGGTAGGGGTGGCAGCATTAGGTTTAGCGCAATTAACTGGCGTACCTATTCTTGCTTTTCCTGAACGGAATGATTAAGGCAGGTTTTGTTAACCTTATGCCGAAGCCATGCCTACTGTAAACCCGTGATGGGAAAGGTGGGTTGATGTAATGCTGGCAGCGCAACCATGGCAGGAGGCCGATTGTTTAAGCGTGTCCGAAGTGACCGCGGTTATTAAAGCTCGTCTGGAAGAGAGTGCCGCGCTCCGCCGCATATTAGTAAAAGGGGAAGTATCTAACTTCAAACACCACTCTTCCGGTCATATGTACTTTACTTTGAAAGATGCGCGCAGCAGGCTACGCTGTGTAATGTTTCGCAGTCGCAGCAGCAGTGTACGCTTTCAGGTAGAAGATGGGCTGACAGTGGTAGCCCGCGGTGATATTGGTGTGTATGAGGCAGCGGGCGATTATCAGTTGTACGTTGACGAGCTATACCCAGTTGGTCAAGGTGCATTGTATCTAGCCTTCACACAGTTAAAGGAGAAATTGGCTGCTGAGGGTCTCTTTGCTCCGGAACGAAAGAGAACACTCCCCTTCTTGCCACATACCGTAGGGGTTATTACCTCACCCACCGGTGCTGCTATTCGCGATATTGTCAGTGTTATTCGGCGGCGCAACCCCATGGTTAGCATTTTAGTGGCACCCGCACTAGTGCAAGGTGAGGGTGGGCCAGCTAGTGTTGTAGCGGCTATTGAGATGATGAACGAATACAAGCAGGCCGATGTACTTATAGTCGGTCGCGGTGGTGGTTCGCTAGAGGAATTGTGGACTTTTAACGATGAAGCTGTGGCTCGAGCCATTGCCGCATCAGCTATACCCATTATCTCGGCTGTTGGCCATGAGACAGATTTCACTATAGCCGATTTTGTGGCCGATCACCGGGCCCCTACTCCTTCCGCAGCAGCGGAGCTGGCAGTGCCCGAGTACGCTGCTTTACAACAGCAAGTGCAACAGGCGCAGCAGCGCATGTCAAACGCGCTAACTCGGCGACTAGGACACGTGCGCGAACGATTACGGCTTCTTTGTGCCAGTACAGTATTCACCCGGCCTTACGATCGTATCAACCAAACTCGCTTGCAGGTGGACGAGTTATATCATCAGGCCGAAACACAGATCGATCAAAGTATAAATAAGGCGAAGGCCGATCTTAAGGTTTTGGCTGGTAAGCTAGATAGCTTATCACCTTTGGCAACTTTAGGTAGAGGCTACGCTGTTTGTCGTTTGTTATCAACCGGAGTCGTGGTGAAAAGAGCTGGCCAGGTAAAACCAGGCGCCAAGTTACGCTTGCAGCTCAGTGAAGGCGAAGTGCTTTGTAAAGCCGAGGAGCAAATAGCTCCTATCAGCCAAACAAGCTTACCTATTTGAGCAGAGAGGTGATTCTCATGGAAAAAGCCAAGCCAATTAGCAAGACCGATAAAGAGATGTCGTTTGAGGAAGCCTTCGCTCGACTTGAGGTGATAGTGCGTCAGCTGGAAACAGGTGAGGCAGAGATCAACGAAGCTTTGTGTTTGTTTGAAGAAGGTGTTACCCTCACACGTTTGTGTGCGGAAATACTCGATAAAGCAGAAGAGCGGGTAAAGATCTTGGTAAAAGGCGAAAATGGCCTTGTGGAGCAAGAATTTGACGAATTACCAGGAGCGGTTTCCTCATGATTGCTTTGGTAGAACAAGAGCTTGATCGTCTGTTACCAACAGAGCAGTTGGCACCAGCAATCATTCAACGTGCCATGCGTTATAGCGCTTGTAGCGGTGGTAAACGCTTGCGGGCTCTATTAACGTTGTATGCCGCGACTCTGCGAGGTGGGGCTATTGAAAAAGCACTGCCCGTGGCTGCTGCCATTGAGATGATTCATGCTTATTCACTCATTCACGATGACCTACCTTGTATGGACGATGCTGAACTGCGTCGGGGGATACCTGCCAACCACAAAGAGTTTGGTGAAGGGATGGCTGTTTTAGCTGGTGACGGGTTATTGACGCAAGCGTTTATTGTGCTCTCTGACCTACCAGCTCTAGTTGGTATATCAGCAGATTGTAGTCTAAAAATTATTGGTGAGATCGCCCAAGCGGCAGGTACAGCTGGTTTAATAGGTGGGCAGGTGGCCGATTTACAGTACGAGGGCGCACTACCACCAGCATCGCAAGCCGCTGAGGTGTTAAAGTTTATACATTATAAGAAAACAGGTGCACTTTTTCGCGCTGCTTTGCGTTCTGGGGCCATTGTCGCAGGGTTAGAGGGAGTAGAGCTAGCCGCTGTCGATACTTATGCCCACAATTTTGGATTAGCTTTTCAAATAACTGACGATATTCTCGATGTAGTTGGTGATAGCGCTACTTTGGGCAAACAAACAGGTGGCGATGAGCAGAAACAAAAACTCACATATCCGCGTCTATTTGGCTTAGATGCGGCGCGTCAAATGGCTCAGGAGGCTATAGATGCTGCCATTTCTGCGCTGGCAGTTTTTGGCACGTGTGCACAACCGCTCGTAGCGTTAGCGGAGCATATTGTCGGGCGCGATCATTAGGCTTTGCACCACTACTTAGGATAAGCTAAACGTAGGCGAAGTCCGAATGAAAGCGAGTGAATAAGGTGTCCCGCCTTCTAGATAATATTACCTGCCCTATGGATCTGGCCAAGTTAAATACGAGTGATTTAAATACGCTGGCTGGTGAGATTCGCAGCGAAATAGTGAAAACTGTACAGCAAACTGGAGGGCATTTGGGTGCCAGCTTAGGTGCAGTAGAAATAATTTTAGCCTTACATTCGGTATTGAACAGCCCGTATGACAAGGTAATATTTGATGTGGGTCACCAAGCCTACGCTCATAAAATCGTGACTGGTCGCTGGCAGCACTTTAGCAGTCTGCGTCAGTTAGGGGGCATTAGTGGCTTTCCTCGCATGGCCGAAAGCCCACACGACCCTTTTGGTACTGGTCATGCTGGCACATCTATTTCTGCAGCTTTGGGTTATTGCTTAGCCAGAGATATACAAGGTGAGAATTACCGGGTGGCAGCTGTTATAGGTGATGGGGCGCTCACTTCGGGCATGGCTTTTGAAGCGTTGAACCATGCCGGTCAGGTTAAACCAAACTTAATTATTATATTGAACGATAACGAAATGTCTATTGCTCGCAACGTAGGTGGGTTGTCCGATTACTTAATAAAACTGCGTACTGATCCGACGTATCATCGTTTGCGCGATGATATTGAGAACCTGCTCAGTCGCATTCCGGCTGTAGGCGGATCAATGCGCCGCGCCTCACGTAGTGTGCGTGAGGCAGCACGTACGCTGTTGGTGCCTGGGCGCTTTTTTACTGATTTGGGCTTCTCTTATTACGGACCAATTGATGGTCATAATATTTCCTTATTACAACGGGTTTTACGTGAAGCTATTAACCAAGGTGGGCCAGTTATTATTCATGCGCACACGTGCAAAGGACGGGGTTATGCTCCGGCAGAGGTAGATCCGGGCCATTTACATGCGTTGAGTCCGGCCAACCGCAAGGAGAATGGAATTCCTTCTTTCGCCCAAATATTTGGTGATAGCTTGGTTGATCTCGCCGCCACAGATAAACGTATTGTAACCATCACTGCTGCCATGCCCGATGGAACCGGGTTGCAGAAATTTGCCGAAGCATATCCGGAACGTTTTTGCGATGTAGGCATTGCCGAGGAACACGCAGTTACGTTAGCCGCAGGGTTAGCTTGTGGTGGCGTACGGCCATTTGTAGCTATCTATTCCACCTTTATGCAAAGGGCTTATGATCAGATAGTACACGATGTTTGCTTGCAAGACTTGCCAGTCACTTTTTGTTTGGATCGCGCCGGATTGGTGGGCGAAGATGGAGCTACGCATCATGGAGTACTCGATTTGACCTTTTTACGCAGTATACCCAACATGGTAGTAATGGTGCCACGCGATGGTGCTATGTTACAGCGCATGTTGTATACTGCCACACAAATAAATAGCCCTGTGGCTATCCGCTACCCGCGTGGCGAGGCCGGTTGGCCAGTTGATGGCCGGATAGAACCTTTACAATTAGGCCAAGCAGAGCTACTGCGTTCGGGTGGCGATATAGCTATATTGGCAGTGGGGAACATGGTAAAGGTTGCTTTAGAAGCTGCTGATTTACTAGCCGCAGAGAAGATACAAGCGACGGTTGTTGATGCTCGGTTTGTGAAACCACTTGATGAAGAGATGGTGGTAAAACTAGCAACACAAACGCCTTGCTTGCTCACGTTAGAAGAGAATGCGGTATTAGGTGGGTTTGGTTCCGCTGTACTAGAAGTAATGGCCAAGCAGCAGGTACAGACTCCCGTCCGCTGCTTAGGTATACCTGATAGTTTTGTGGAACACGGCCGTATAGAAGAGTTGCGGCAGCTATGTGGACTGACACCACAACAGGTTGTTGCTAATGCACGCTCTTTGTGGTTACAGGTGAGTTCATTACCCATGGAGAGTGTCGAGAATGGCTAATGCAAAGGATCGGCTTGACCTTCTTTTAGTGGAGAAAGGATTGTTTGCCAGTCGCGAACAAGCACGACGGGCGGTGATGGCAGGGCAGGTTTATGCGGGCAGTGAGCGTTTGTTGAAGCCAGGCACCATGATACCCATAACCACAGAGTTATCGTTGAAGGGTGCTGACCAACAATATGTTTCCCGGGGTGGTTTAAAACTTGCCAAAGCATTGCCAGAGTTCGCTGTACGCGTGACTGATCGCACTGCGCTAGATATAGGGGCATCTACCGGTGGTTTTACTGATTGCTTGTTGCAAAACGGCGCTAAGCACGTTTATGCCGTTGACGTTGGCTATGGTCAGCTAGATTGGCGTTTGCGTCAAGATGCACGGGTAAGCGTGTTGGAACGGACGAATATTCGTTATATAGAAAAAGACCAAGTACCGATAGTTGATATTATTACAATTGATGTTTCGTTCATCTCGTTAACTAAGGTGTTGCCTGTAGCGTATCAGTTTTTACGTGAAGAAGGCGACCTGATAGCATTAATTAAACCGCAATTTGAAGCGGGTCCGGGCCAAGTAGGTAAGCAAGGTGTAGTGCGCGATGCACAGGTGCACCAGCGTGTTCTGTTGAATATATGTGTATTCGCCACACAGGCTGGTTATAGCTTGTGCGGGCTCTCTTATTCTCCTATTACTGGTCCGAAGGGGAACATTGAGTTTCTTATTCATTTAAGGAAGCAAAGGGATCAGATGTCTCTAGCCGTCGACCAAGAGCAATTGGTGGCCAATGTAGTGGCCAGTGCTCATAAGGAGTTAGGTAAGTGCGAGCAATAGCGTTAATTGCGCACACCGGTAAGCAGCAAGCTGTAGCATTAGCTACAAAACTACTTCCGGTTCTGCAACAAGCAAATATAAAGGTGCGAATGGATAAGCCTACTGCCCAGGCTGTAGGGCACGGCGATTTAGGGGTGAGCTCTGAACATTTAGCACTGACTGATATAGCTATTGTGCTAGGGGGCGATGGCACCCTACTTAATGCAGCACATCTTTTTTCCGCAGCCGGAGTGCCTATTCTAGGTGTAAACCTTGGGCACTTAGGGTTTCTCACCGAAATAGAACCTAATGAGCTCGACTGGGCGCTACCTCGATTGTTAAATGGCGAATACCATGTGGACGAGCGGATGATGATCGATATTCAAGTATGGCAAAATGGGCAGTGCCTTGAGGAATTCCGCGCTCTAAACGATGCAGTGATCAGTCGCAGCGCTTTTGCCCGGTTGGTCACATTAGAAGCGCTAGCAGGCAATTCGCTATTGGGTACATATGTTGGCGACGGACTCATAATAGCCACTCCCGCTGGTTCCACAGCATACTCTTTATCTGCGGGTGGACCTATAGTGCATCCAGGTATCAGCGGTATTCTAGTCACCCCTATATGTCCTCATACTTTAGGAGCACGGGCGGTGGTGGTGCGCGCAGAGGATACAGTTCGGGTGTTAGTGAAGTCTCAAGTGGTACCTGAAGAATTGGTGCTTACCATTGATGGCCGACCAGGGATGCGGCTGGGTAGCAGCCATGAGATACGGGTATTTCGCTCCGAAATCAGTGCAAGGCTTATTCGTTTGTCTGGTCGTTCTTTTTACGATGTTTTGGCCTTGCGTTTGCGTAACTAAACGGGGGGGTAATGGTGAAAGCAAAGCGACAGCAGGCCATTTTAAGCATAATTCGTCAGCAACCCGTGACTACTCAAGAAGAGCTGGTGCAAGCCTTGGCTAGCCAAGGCTTAGACGTAACTCAGGCCACAATATCACGTGATATACGCGAGTTAAAGTTGATCAAAGTGGCCAATGGTGCGGGTTACCGCTATGCTGAGCCAGCACAACCGCTTCCAGTCGATGTTTATGGTCGAGTACGGCGGGCATTCGCCGATTATGTCATCTCCATTGAGCATAGTGGCAATTTAGTAGTGGTTAAAACCAACCCCGGTACGGCAAATGCTGTAGCTGCTAGCATTGATGATGCTGGCTTTTCTAAAGTATTAGCTACTTTAGCTGGTGATGATGTTGTACTGATTATCACTCGTCCCCATAATCCCACGGCCGGTCCTTCTGATCCAGCCGTGCAATCGCTTTTAACCGATCTGCACGCTTTGTGGAGATCAAGGCGGTGAACACATGCTATTAGAGCTACATATTAAAAATTACGCCCTAATTGATTGTGCAAATCTCTCCTTTTCTCCAGGCTTTACGGTGTTAACAGGTGAAACTGGTGCTGGAAAATCCATACTGATTGATGCTGTTTCTACAGTTTTGGGTAGTCGGGTACAGGTTGCTGATATTATGGGCAGCGCCGATACATTTGCCTTGGTGGAGGCCGCCTTCGCCATGACTCCCACTGTGCGCAGTATGCTGGAGGAAATGGGTATAACCGCAGAAGATGAGACGGTTATTTTGTCGCGGCATATTTCCGATAACGGTCGTAGCCGGTGTCGCATTAATGGGCAACTGGTTAATGTATCGGCTTTGCAGAAGCTCGGTAAGGCTTTAGTTGATATTCATGGGCAGCATGAGCACCAATCGTTATTCTCTGTTCACCATCATCTCAATGTACTCGACGCTTTTGCAGGCCCGACGGCCTTAAGCTTGCGGGAAGAGGTAGCCTTTCTTGTGCGACGACGCACTGATTTACGGCGGCAACTAGCCGAAATAACAGCCAATGAGCGGGAACGCATTCGTCAGATGGATATTTTACAGTTCCAGGTGGAAGAGATTGCCGCCGCTAGCATAGATGAAGGCGAAGATGAAGCTTTGCTAGCCGAGCGTTCAGTGTTGGCTAACGCTGAAAAACTACATAATGAGCTAACAATGGCTTATGCTGTCTTATGTGAGAGTGAGGACGCCTTTGCTGCTGTTGATACAGTGGGAAAAGCTACAGATAACCTGGCGGAGGCAGCACGTTTTGACGCCCAATGTAAAGCTATGTTAGCCACATTACGTGATATCCAGGCACAATTAGCAGAAACTGGCCGTGAAATACGCTGGCGTCGCGACCAAGTTAAAGCTGATCCAGAGCGTTTAAACCAAATAGAGTCCCGGTTAGATGTTATTGAAAACCTCAAACGAAAATATGGTGGCACTATTGCTGAAGTGTTGCAGTTCGCCTGTCAGGCTAACAGCGAACTGGAAAACCTAGGAAAAACTAATCAAATGAGCGCTGATATAGAAGACGAGCTAAAGCAAATAGAGGCAAAACTGGTGGATACTGGCCTGCGGTTGCACGGCATTAGGGAAAAAGCAGCAAGTGAACTCGATAAGCAGGTTGTAGAGCATCTGCAACAATTGGCTATGACTGCAGCGGTTTTTCGCACTCACCTCACCCAACCAGTAGCTGATAACGGGATCGCGTTGGCTGATGGTAAAATAGTGGGTTTAAATGAAAGGGGTTTGGATGCTTGCGAGTTCCTTTTTTCAGCCAATCCAGATGAAGAGGCCAAACCACTCTCGCGCATTGCTTCAGGTGGGGAAATATCGCGGGTTATGTTAGCTATTAAAGCTGCTTTGGCTAAAGCTGATCCCATACCCACCTTAATATTCGATGAAATTGATGCTGGAATAGGTGGGCGGGCAGCTACTGCTGTAGCTCATAAATTGGCCAAGTTATCGCAAAACCATCAGGTGCTTTGTGTTACGCATCTAGCGCAAGTGGCTAGTGCGGGCGGGTCGCATATTCAAATAGAGAAGACAGTTACTGCTGGTCAAACACAAGTGTCTCTACGTTCTTTATCCGGCCAGGAACGAGTTAATGAGTTGGCGCGCATGTTAGATGGTACCAATTCACCAACTACCCTAATTCATGCTAGGGAGTTATTGGCCTGGGCACAGAAAGGTGCCAATTAGTTAGTGCACTCTATACCTCCTCTGCGGGCATTCTATGATGGAGAGCATATCGCAGAGGAGATGGACTGTTGCAACGGGTCAAGGTATGGATGTATATAGCTAGTTTTACGATGATTCTCGCTTTGCTTACCGGATTACCGCCTGTGTTGGATTTCCCCCACAATTTACGCCTTCTACCAGGTCAGGAGTATGTTCTGCGCACCGGACCGCTATTCACTGTATATGAAACAGGTGCTTGTACCGAAGGCACTATATTAGTTAATAATGGAAAACGAACTACGTTGCAACCGACAGTTATTGGCCAACACAAGCTACAGTTGCGTGTTTTAGGTTTACTGACAATTCGAGCCGCCAGTATTGATGTGGTACCTGAAATCATGGTGATGGTCGGTGGGCATTCAGTGGGCATATTGCTCTCTGACACGGGGTTGTTGGTTGTCCGTACAGCATCTATACAAGGTGCTGATGGGAATACATACCGGCCAGCGACTGATGCTGGCATTTTACCAGGAGACATTCTTTTGAAAATTGGCGACGCTGACTTGGTGCATCCCAGCCAGCTTGAGGAGCAATTAACAGCATATGGAAGTCAACAACAACCTATGCCGATATTAGTACAGCGCGGGCCTAAAAAGGTGAATTTGAGAGTCACTCCTATATTAGGAAAAGACCCGCAAGATTCAGGTTACCGCTATATGCTGGGGTTGTATTTACGCGATCCTATAGCTGGTGTAGGTACGCTCACATTTTGGGATCCAGTTAGCGATCGTTATGGGGCTTTGGGGCACATGATAACCGGCGATGAACGTGAACCGTTAGCTGTGGCAAATGGCATGATTGTTCCAGCATATATACATGGCATTCAACCGGCGGCCAAAGGTCGCCCAGGCGAAAAATTAGGGCTTTTTGAGCAAGGTGGTCAAAGCCTGGGCAGCATAGATAATAATACATCGTTTGGCATTTTTGGTAATATGAAACACAGGCCTATGCAAACGTATTATCCTAATCCCATACCAGTAGCCTTAGCTCACGAGGTACGAACAGGGCCGGCTCATATATTAACAGTTATAGAAGGAAACACCATCGAACGTTTTTCTGTGGAGATTCTTGAAATAAACCGACGCTTTGATAGTAAAGGGCTGGTAGTGCGGGTAAGTGATCCTCGTTTACTAGACGTGACCAATGGTATTGTTCAAGGGATGAGTGGTAGTCCAATTATCCAAAATGGCAAGCTGATAGGAGCTTTAACGCATGTATATGTGCATAATCCGGAACGAGGTTTTGGTGTATTAGCTGAATGGATGGTCTATCAAGCTGGTATACCTATGCGGCAAGAGTATGATCAAACGCAGCCAGCCGCATGAATAAACCAGGATAAAGCGCTAACTTGCCGAATAATTCGCTCAGGGGGTGGGGCGCTATGTCAGGGAGGTCACGCGTACTCATTGCAGATGACAATCTTGAATTCTGCGAGTTGTTCAGTAAGTATGTTGCTGAAACGGATGGCTTGCAGTTCATTGGTGCGGTGCACAATGGTGAGGTAGCTGTGGCGAGTGTACGCAGCTTGCAGCCGGATATTCTTGTGCTCGAAATAGTGATGCCTAAACTCGATGGATTAGGCGTTCTTGAAACACTCAAGAACGACATTTACAAGCCACGCATTGTTATTGTGAGCGCCTTTGGTCAGGAGAACCTTGTCAGCCGCGCTCTTGATCTTGGCGCTAATTACTATATACTTAAGCCCTTCGATTTGCTTACGTTAATGAACCGCTTACAGCAAATAGCACGGCCGCGCTATAATACGCAAACACCCTTGATTAAGCATCGGCATCAGTATTTGCAACAAGCTGTCGCTAGATACATTGATAAACTAGGCGTCCCAATACATTACAAGGGCTACAACTATTTACAAGAGGCTATTGCGCTGGTGATAGAGGATGACACCTTATTAACTCGTATGACAAGAGGGTTATACCCAGCCGTAGCTAAACGTTACGGAACCAGTCCGCAATTGGTGGAGAGATCAATCCGCCACGCTCTGGAGGTTACCTGGACAAAAGGGAACCTAAAACTCATTGATAAATTATTTGCTTACTCGGTTGATGTGGATAAGGGGAAACCAACCAACTCAGCTTTTATTGCACGTATTGCTGATCAGGTACGTATGCAGACTCGTACTGGTTAATAACCGGAAGAAGGGAATACTAAAGGAGAAGGCACTACGCCTTCTCCTTTTGCGCGAGGGGGCTAAGCGAGCGGGGGCAAAACGTGCACATAAGTGGTACTGCCCGTGTAGGTGATCGTACCAAAGATTTGGTGAAGCGCCTAGATGCGGGAGATATTGCAGTAATTGACCATCAAGACCTCGATGAGGTAGCAGCGCACAGCTTAATAGCGGCTAAAGTGCGAGCGGTGGTGAATGCGGCACCAGCCATTACTGGCAGGTATCCAAATCAAGGTCCCCGGTTGTTGCTGGAAAGTGGCATACCCCTTATTGATAGTGCTGGTGCCCAGGTAATGACCTTTGTTGACGGTGAACCAATAACTATTAAGGGCACAGAAATATTTTCCAGCAAAGGCTGGGTGGCTGTCGGTAGGGTGTTAACAAACAAACAAATGACAGAATTGTTAGAGAAGGCACGGGCAAATATGGCACACGAAGTAGCAGTCTTCGTTGATAATACCCTTTCATATGCTGAAAAAGAGAAAGAGTACTACACCAACGATATATCGCTGCCACCTTTACCAGTGACTATAAAAGGGCGACACGTACTAGTTGTAGTAAGGGGTGCCTCCTATAAAGAAGATCTACGCATTATAGATTCATACATCCGAGAGGTACGCCCAGTGTTACTAGGGGTTGATGGTGGAGCTGATGCGCTGTTAGAGGCGGGGTATAAGCCAGACATAATAATAGGCGATATGGATAGCGTCAGCGATAAAGCCCTGCAGTGCGGGGCATTGCTACTTGTGCAAGCGTATTTGGATGGACGAGCACCTGGTGCACAGCGCCTTGCCACCCTCGAATTAGAAGGTCTGACAATACGTTCTCCTGGGACCAGTGAAGATTTAGCCTTGTTAATAGCCTACCAGGCAGGCGCTGAACTGATAGTAGCAGTTGGTGCTCATTCCAGCATGGTGGATTTCCTGGAAAAAGGACGTCCGGGCATGGCCAGTACTATTTTGGTACGCATGAAGGTGGGCGCCATTTTAGTGGATGCTAAAGGGGTCAGCCGACTATACCAGGGAAAGGTGAAGGGCTTGTATCCACTGCAAGTGGCGGTGGCGGCGCTCGTTCCTGTGTTATTGGTAGGACTACTCTCCGATCATTTACGCCAATGGGTACGTCTATTGCTATTAAGGTTACGCATATCAATGGGTTTTTAAGAAAAAGGAGGTAGGGCATGATAATAGATATGCGCTACCATTTGGCATCGTTGGTCGCTGTGTTTTTCGCTTTGGGGCTAGGCATTCTTATTGGTACTTCGTTAAGCAGCGATGGTAGGTTCGTGGCTGAGCAGGCCAACCTACTGGATGCAATAGAAGCCCAGCTAGTTCAGTTTAAGAACGAGATAGCACAACTGGAGCTAGACAAAACAGAAGCGATGGCGGAGATCAATTTTTATCAGCAGTTCGCTGAATCGGTCTTGCCCATTTTGGTGAATGGCCAATTGCGAGGTGTAAAAATTAACTTATTGGATTATGGCCCTAAAAGCAGCAGCATCGTGGAGAAGGTAACACTGTTAGCCGGGGCTGATGTAACTAGAATTAAAGCAGAGGCTGTAAAGACAACCTCGCTGGAGGCAAACTCTTTGTATTTACTGGTTGGAGAACCACCGTTTGCATTAGAAGTGCGAAATTTGGCGCAGAGTTTACACCAGCGTGGTGCACGTTTTATAGCTGTAGGAGATCAAGAATGGCTACGGGGGCTAAATATACCCAACATAGTTAGCGTTTCCCGTATAGATACCGCGGTGGGGCAGGTGCAACTGGTTAGTGCAATAAAAGAAAAAATGGCTCTGGCAACAAAGGAGTGAGAGCATGCCACAGGTGGAGGTGATTATACCTGCCTGGAATGAGGAAGAAAGAATTGCCGATACTGTGCGCAGCGCTCTTTGCATTCCTAAAGTAGATAACGTAATTGTTATTGACGATGGCTCAAACGATGGCACTGTAGCAAAAGCGATCGAGGCTGGTGCTAGTGTCATAAAGCAACCATTTCACCAAGGTAAAGGTCAAGCAATGCTAGCTGGTATAGGTGTGACTCATGCGGATGTGTTGTTATTTTTAGATGCTGATTTAGGTAATTCTGCTGTACATGCGCAAGCACTGTTAACACCTGTTTTAGCTGGTGAAGTAGATATGGCGATAGCCCACTTGCCTGCTGGTAGCGGTGGGGGGTTAGGCTTAACCCGTTCCTTAGCTAGATGGGGTATTCGCACTCTTACGGGTTGGCAGACGCAAAGTCCATTATCGGGGCAGCGAGCCATACGCCGAGAAGTATTGCAGCAAGTAGGTATTGCCCCAGGTTGGGGCGCTGAAGTGGGGTTAACTGTAGATGCCTTACGGCAAGGTTACCGCGTGTGCGAGGTTAAGGTGCCTTTGCGTCATCGGCAAACGGCAGGTGATTTAGCGGGTTATATGCACCGAGGAGGCCAATTTATGGCCATCGCCCGCACATTGCTAGGACGCTGGTAGGGAGGTCCCTGGTTGCTCGGAATTGACCTATTGGTAGCGTTACTCAGCTTGTTATTGACGATCCATTTGTTGCCGCG
>CAYMKM010000013.1:0-8860 GCA_964390985.1 uncultured Clostridia bacterium
TATTTGCCTATTGCCCAAGATGGTACGTTCCGCGGCAATGATCCGGTCGACCGCTACACATTAGCCACAGCATTGGCCTACGCAATAGAAGATATGGCAGCCAATGGCGGGTCCGGCCAAGATATTAAGCTACTTACAAAGCTAATAGATGAATATCACGCCGAGCTAGTGAGCTTTTATGCTAATCAGAGTAAGTTAGCCAGCGGTTTAGATGAAGAGATACGCCGTAACAATGCACTTAGTCAGCAAATCAGTCAGTTTTTAATAACCGTGCAAGAACTCACCAGTAAAACAGAGCGTACACAAGAGTCGCTATCTGTTTTGTCATCGTCAGTAAACGAGCAGTTTGCATTTGCAGATACTCAACGAGCAACAATAGAGCGTAATTTATCAGCCCTATCTACTAATACTTCATCCAATTTGAATAAGCTAGATGCTTTGGTACAGCAACTGCAGCATGATCTTACTAAATTAGAAGAGGGCCAAAAACAAAGTGAAAACTACTTACGTAATGAAGCAGAAGCTCTGGTAAAGCAAATCAACTATCAGCTTAGTATGCAAATCAGCGGTACACAAGAGTCGCTATCTGCTTTGTCATCGTCAGTAAACGAAAAGTTTGCATATGCTGGCACTCAACGAGAAAACCTAAATACCTTGATACAGCAATTGCAGAAAGATCATGATGACTTAGATAAAGCACAAAAGCAAAGTGAGACCAATTTACGTAGCGAATCACTAGCGTTCGCAAACCAATTAACAGCGCGTACTGATGGTTTAGAAAGCAGAATCGTTGTAAACGAAGATTCTATAAAAATGTTGCAGCAGGACACACTAGGATTAGACACTACACTGAACGAGTTAATTAAGCGTATTGATACATCGTTAACTCAACTTGACGCTAATTTGACTGCCCAAAAAGCGATAGCCGAAGGTGATGTACAGACTCTGCTAAACCGTCTTAGTGAACAAAGCGCCGCTATTGCCCTACATGGCACACAAATTGGTGAACTCCAAGCTCAGGTTGATCAACTAAGCGAAGCCATTCAACAACAAATTAATGCCACGGAGACGCGGCTAACAACAGCCATAAATCTACTTGAGCAACGAATAACCAATATTGAAGCGCGACTTACCACCCAGGAAGACTTGTTAAATACTGCTCGCCAAGACATTAGTAATATGCAAACAGAACTAACGCAGCAAAAGGACTATTTGCTTGCTCAAATGGATCAAAAGGATAACGTATTATTAGCTACCATGAACAAACAAAGGGAAGAATTGCTCGGGCTGATGGATATGCAAAGCCAGCTAGAAGCTGGAATGAGCCTCCAGGGGCAAGAATTGCAATCAGCTCTACAACAAAAAGAACAAGGTGTGTTTTCTGCTCTTAGCGGACAAAAGGAAGAGATGCAAACTTCATTAGCTCAACTACAAGCCGCAAACGAACAAATAACAACCAGCTTACAAAACGCCATCAACGAAAACACATCCCGTATTGATAACCTAGATACGGTAACGAATACGCATAGCCAGCAAATAGAGGAGTTACAGCAGACTGTGACAGAACAGGCTGCTGACCTTACGGCGACTAATCAGCAACTCAAAGATCTGTTGGATGAAAACTTGGTAAGCATGACTCAATCACTTACCACACAAGCGCAACAGCAAACTAGCGATCTTTCTACTATGGAAGAACGCATGCAAGCAATTCTCAACCAGCATGCAGAAGCATTAGCTGCTCAGCAAGCGGCGCTTCAGCAAGCAAAAGCCGATTTCCAAACTCAGCTTCAGGAACAAGAGCAGCGATATACTGAAGATCGCGAAGCTTTAGCCAACCAAATAAAACAGTTGGAGACACAGCTGGCCGCAGCGCAAGCCGATATACAGAAACTCCAGTTGATGTACGCTGATGTAGAAAGCCGTATCAGCTTATCCACTGCCCAGCTAGATGAACTTGAGCGTAGCCTGCGCAGTAAAGTGTTAGATGAAGGTAATAAAGCACTTTTGCGTGAGAAAGATTTAAGGTCATCTTTGAATAACATCAGTGATGAACTAGCACAGTATAAAGAGGATAGTGACGCCAAAATTGGCTCTACTAGGGTGCTTGCTTTTACCTTGCCCATACTAGCTGCACTGCTTGGTATATTAGTTAATCCGTAAGTGATTAAAAGCTGACGCTGCAATAAACAGGGGGCGTAGCGCCCCCTGTTTTAATAAGCGCTGATGGCAGAGGGTGGTTATTAATGCATAATGCTATATACCTTGATAATGCTGCTACCACTAAAGCATTACCAAGCGTTTGTCATGCTGTTGACCAAGTGTTGTCGCACACATATGGCAATCCTTCTTCATTACATACCATCGGGCTACACGCCGAGGATATCCTGACGGCAGCCCGCCGTGAACTAGCTGGTTTGCTAGGGGTAGCAGCAGGGGATATCATTTTTACCTCCGGTGGTACCGAAGCCGATAATATGGCTGTTTTTGGTGTTGCCCATGCATACCAACGTCGGGGCCGTCATATCATCACCTCCGCCGTAGAACACGCGGCATTACTTGCTCCCTCGCAAGCACTAGAAAAATTGGGTTGGCGCATAACCCATGTTGAAGTTGATGATACCGGCTATGTATCGCCTGCTAAAGTGGGTGCAGCCGTAGAAGAGGATACTGTGTTAGTATCTATCATGTCGGTTAACAACGAAGTGGGGACCAAGCAACCCTTAGCCCAGATTGTACAAGCTGTACGTGCTAAAAAGCGCGATGTCATCGTACATACAGACGCTGTACAGGCCCTAGGGAAAATACCGCTCAATCCTCAGCAATTAGGCGTAGATATGCTCAGCTTATCGGCCCATAAAATTCATGGGCCTAAAGGTTGCGGCGCTTTATGGGTACGCCAAGGTGTGCGCCTAGAGCCTCTCTTTTATGGGGGCCTGCAAGAAGGAGGTAGGCGACCGGGTACAGAGAACATGCCAGGTATCGCTGGCTTTACTGCTGCTTTAAAGGAGATATCTAAGCAAAATGCTGCAGATCTAGGCGCTATGCGTTCAGCTTTAATTGAGGGTATTCAAAACAACGTACCAGGTGCTATACTAAACGGGCCTAATTCTGCTCAAGCGGCTCCGCACATATGCAATTTTAGTTTCCCCGGTCTGCGGGCTGAAGTTTTAGTACACGCATTAGCCCAAAAGGGAGTGTATGTTTCAACCGGTGCTGCTTGCTCTTCTATACATAAAAAAACCAGCCATGTCCTTAAGGCTATGGGTTTACCAGAGGAACGCATTAACGGTTCGCTTCGTTTCAGTCTCTCATGGTTAAACACTTTAGATGAAGTAGAAATGGCTGCCCACTTGGTAGGTCAAACAGTTGCTGAACTGGGCGGATTAAAAGAAAGTGAGTAGAAACAGGCTATGAAGAACGTGATAATAGTTAAGTACGGCGAAATTAGTTTAAAAGGGATGAATAGGCCTCTATTTGAAAACCAGTTGATACAGAACTTGCGTTTTGCTTTGCGCGATATCTATGATGCTCACGTTATTCGCGAACACGGACGTATTCGGGTGGAGACCGATCAACCCGATTTGGCTTTGCCAAAAATTGCCCGTACCTTTGGCGTAGTGGGGGCTAGCTTTGCTCGGGCAGTACCGCTTGATCTAGCGTCCATTCAAGAAGCGGCACGCCATGAGATGGCAGCTGCATGCAAAAGCGATAGACCTTGCACTTTTAAAGTAGAAGCCCGACGGGCTAATAAAGCTTTCCCCATTGATTCACCGCATTTGAATAGCACCATTGGTGCCTACATATTGCAGGAATTCCCCAATTGTAAAGTGGATGTGCACCAACCGCAAACAATAATTAGGATAGAAGTGCGCGAGAAAGCGGCTTATGTGTACAGCCAAACTTTAAAGGGACCTGGTGGCTTACCGGCAGGCAGTAGCAGCCAAGGCCTCTTATTACTTTCTGGCGGAATAGATAGCCCTGTGGCAGGGTGGTTGGCTATGCGCCGGGGCATACGCTTAAACGCTGTGCATTTTCACTCCCACCCATATACTAGCGAACGGGCGCAGCGCAAAGTGCTGGAGCTAGCAGAAATATTAGCTTGTTATGCTGGTGATATTAATGTGCATATGGTAGGAATTACCGCAGCGCAAACTACACTTAAGGAACAAGCTCCACCGCAGCTTATGGTGATATTGCTGCGCCGTTTGATGTTCCGGATAGCTACGCACATAGCTAATGATAACAACATACCGGCCTTAATAACCGGTGAGAGTGTAGGCCAAGTAGCCAGCCAAACGCTGGAAAGCATGGCCGTCGTTAATGCCGTCACACACGTCCCAGTCCTACGCCCGCTGATAACAGCCGATAAAAGCAGTATTGTGGCTTTAGCCAAGCAAATAGGTACCTACGAAGTATCCGTACAGCCCTACGAGGATTGTTGCACGTTATTTGTGCCTAAACATCCAGCAACTAAACCCGATCTACATACTGTGGAAGTAGCTGAAGAAAAGCTGGATTACCCGGCCTTAATAGCATCATGCTTGGATAATATACAAGTGCTTACTACTCAACCACACCCGGCAGCTGAATTATACACTGGTGGTGTATTGCCACCATTTTAACTGGATATCATACTAACTGTGGTGCTAGCGCAGGAGGCACTCACCGCGTTGAGGGTCAGCAATTTTTCAGCTGACCCTCTTCTTTCTTACCGGCGGCATGCTTGTTGACATAAACGCGGGTGTACTTCGCACACCCTTTGGTAAAGCTGACTTACTGTCTGGCGGATATCCCATTGCGCTTCGTTAGAGAGGCGTAAATTAACCAGATGATATAACTGCCTTAAATCTACCAAGGTGCGCACACGCCGTCTATGAGCGTTTATAACAGCGTAACCAGCAGTAGAGGGTACTTCATTATATAAGCGCTTGTAAAGTACCTCTGAGTGGCTTATAGCTTTGGTTAATATACCTTCGAGACCCGCTGCAAGTAGGGTAGGTGGAACAGTGTAACCATTACTTATTTGTGGCGGGCTGGCTTGAAAACGCATACCGCGACAATGTCTAAGTAGCTGGTGCCAGTTAGCCTCTGATACATAAAGCAGCGCATCATAGTTAATCCAGCAAAAGGCTTCCGGCAATGTATCGTGCGGGCCTAAGCCCTCCAATGCAGCTGCAACTACAGCTTCGCTATCGCCACAAACATCACTCGCACATATAGCTGCTGCTAAAATATCTATGGCTGCTCGTTGCGGGTCTAACTCACCTTGCCCGGAATAACGTAAAAGCTGTACTGCCGGGCGGTCAGCAGCATCATTTGGTTCAGGCTGACGTTGGAAGGCCGCTGTGAGCTGGGCTTGCCAACTTTTTTGATAAACCGATGGCTGACTGTGGCGAAGTAGTGTGGGTAACACCTTTTGTACTTCGGCTTCCATCGCGGCGGCCATCTGCCTTACTTCCGCTTCGTCAGCAGCTGCAAGCCAAGCAATGCAGTCGCGCAGAGCACGAGCGTTGCCGGTCAACCCTAAGCTAGTAAAAGTGGCTAATGGCAATGCGTAGCGAGCATCCTCAAAAGCCTTCTTTTCTAACCGAACTTGCCTTTGTTTCTCATTCTCATTAGGTATTTGCGGTTCGGATTGATCCAGGTATTTATATAATCCTAAGTATAATTCTTCGTAGCTATCGTAAAGCGCCTCCATGGTAGCTTTATACTCAACGCACAAAGCGGGGGAGAGACCTGTTGGCACAACATAATGGCCGCGCTTAGGCTTTTGGTAACGCTGACTATACTCTGTGAAGGAAAGAAAGGGATTCGCTAGTTCCAACTGTGCCGAAGCTAAGCGCGATATACGTTCCATACCCAAATGCGCTACCGAGTGCTCTGCCACACTAGAGTGGCCATAGCCAATAACCCAACGCTCGTGAAAAGCGGCAGCCCGTGCCGAAGCATTTGAGGTGGTTAAGCTGTAATGATCAGCGTTCGTTAATATGCTATCTTCCTTCAATAATTGAGCCAGGTTGGCGCGAAAAGACTTAGGACTACGGGAAACATAAGCGAACACTACCGCCACTACCTCTTCAGGTAGGTTATAAATGGCGTAAATGTCGCCATCCAAATTCGATACATACCGAGAGAGCAGCGCTCGCTCAGCTTCGCTCAGCTTGCTCAGGGCTCACACCTCCAATTAACGCCCAGCCGAAACTGCCAAAATGCGTACCAAATCGGCACTGTCTTCAGCGCGATCGGCGGTGTTCTCCATTGATTCTATCAAGTTATGCATGAGTAATAGTGTACTAGCTGGTAAATCGAGCTTAAACAACTTATCCAGGAAAGAGGCTTTCAAACTATCTGCTTCCTCTTCCGAATTCTCCACTCTAGTACAGGCTTCCAACGTTTGCGTCATTTGACCATTGGCCAAAGCGTCTAACGCTACGGCGAGCATATCAACTGCGTCATTCAATGTATCAGCGAATAAAATCAAATCGCTGCGTAGTTCTGGTGGTATATGAGTGGCCACTATAACCAAAATGCGAGAAGCACCTAACGCATAATCAGCCACATCATCCATATGACTTACCAACTGAACAAGATCATGGCGGTCGGGAGGAAGTAGCATACCACTTGATAATTTGGCTAACAAATCGCGCCGAATAATATCAGCCTCGTGTTCAGCCTGAGATAAATGCTCATGTAAATTACTTGTTTTGGCTACCTGACCAGCACAAGCTGCTTCTACCGCCTCTTTTAGATAACGAACAGTAATCACAACTTGATCCATGTGTTTGCGGGTTAACGCGATAGTATCCCGTTGCCCTCTTTGGCCAATCCAGCTGAATATGTTTGACACCTAGGATAGCCCCCTTTCTTGCCAGCTATTAAGGCTGGCAGCTCTGTAATAAAAATATGGGATTAATTACGTGATACACAATAAATGCTAGGAAACCAGCTGCCAAAGGCGTTGCTGCCCAAGCCATTACAATATCGCGGGCAGTGCGAGCATTAAGAGCGGCGCGACCGTTGGCCAAACCCACACCAAACACAGCTCCCACGATAGCATGTGTAGTTGATACTGGTATACCTACAAAAGTGTATAGGTGCACGTTTACAGCGGCAGCCAGCTCAGCAACGAACGCCATGGCCGGCACCAGGTGGGTAATGCGTGTGCCGATAGTCTCCATTACTCGGTAACCCATGGTGCTAACGCCAGCAGCAATTGCTAACCCTCCTAAACCGGCGGCCATTTGCGGGGAAAGTACTCCGGCACCAACAATAAGACCTGTAGCGTTAGCCACATCGTTAGCTCCCCATGTGAAAGCCATGTATATGCCGCTCAAAGTTAATAAATACGCATACACACGATCGTTGTGTATAGGGAAGCGACGCATAATAACATGAAAAAGCTTTGCCATTAGGAGTGCTATTAAGCCTGCGCCCAATGGGGTAAGAATCCAAGCCAAAAAAATATCCTGGAACTTACTCCAGTATATCACTACATTGCCAGCAGCTACCCCAGCACCAGCCACTGCGCCCACCGTGGCGTGAGTGGTGGAGACTGGCATCTGTAACAACGTGGCAAATGTTATCCACAAGCCACCCGCGAGCATGGCTGCTACAGCAATCTGTAACGCCTGGTTGGGGTCAACAAGATCAAGTGGTACTATGCCTTTACCTATGGTTTTAATAACTCTACCACCCAATAGAATTGAACCTAAAAACCCAAAGACGGCTACTATAACCACAGCTTGGCGTAGAGTACGCACACGTGCTCCCACTGCGGTGCCCATAGCGTTAGCGCCATCGTTAGCGCCTAAGCTCCACCCCACAAATAGACCAGTTACTAACACCAGCACACTAACAAATCCCAAGTAGCTTCCTCCGTCCAATTTACCACCGCAACCACTAACCAGGATATTATTAGCGTCTTACCCCGTACTCACCTGCTACAAAGTTGTTACACTATAAGCAGGGTGGTATAATTTATTTAATGTAAAGCGGGGTGTAAATAAGTGCCTGATACTGTTGAGTTACCGTTATTAGGTGTAGTTAGCGTTGAAGATATACTAAATGCCCGCGCCCATCAAGCTGCCTGTGGTAAGAAGGGCGTTTTTATACAAACTTTGGGATGCCAGATGAACGAACACGATACCGAAATAATGCTTGGCTTGCTTATTCAAGCTGGATACCACCCAGTTGATAATATGCTCGCAGCCGATTTAATTTTGTTTAACACATGCTGTGTCCGAGAAAACCCCGAGCGTAAAGTATACGGACAGGTACGCATGTTACAAGCGTTAAAAGAGTATAACCCGAAATTGATTATTGGCATATGCGGTTGCATGACACAGCAACCTGTTCAGCGCAAACAAATGATTAATAAGCTAAAACATGTGGATCTAATATTTGGTACGCATAACATACACCGCTTACCTGAACTATTGCATCAGGTTGAAACCAGTGGGCAGCAAGTGGTAGAGGTGTGGGACGAGGTAGACGACATTGTAGAAAACCTACCTGCCCAAAGAGCTGATTGGTTAAAGGCATATGTCACTATAATGTATGGTTGCAATGAACGATGTACCTACTGTATTGTACCCTTTGTCCGCGGCCACGAGCGGAGCAGACAACCACAAGCTATAATTGATGAGATTCGTTCTTTAACGGCCAATGGCTGTAAAGAAGTGATGTTACTTGGCCAAAATGTGAATGCATATGGGCACGATTTAGGCAGTCAAACTACCTTTGCTAACCTATTGCGTCAGGTGAATGAGGTGCCCGGTATGGCCCGCATCCGCTATACATCACCACACCCTCGCTACTTTACGGCCGATGTTATAGATGCCATGGCCGAGGCTGAAGCGGT
>CAYMKM010000013.1:8960-23152 GCA_964390985.1 uncultured Clostridia bacterium
ACCCTCGCTACTTTACGGCCGATGTTATAGATGCCATGGCCGAGGCTGAAGCGGTGTGTGAGCATGTGCATTTACCGGTACAAGCGGGTAGCGACATTGTATTGCGCCGCATGGGGCGGCGTTACACTCGCGCTCACTATATTGATCTTGTTGCTCGTATGCGCCAAGCGATTCCCAATCTGGCGGTTACTACCGACTTCATTGTCGGTTTCCCCGGTGAAACCGATGCTGACTTTGAGCAAACATTATCGTTAGTGCGAGAAGTTGAGTTCGATAACTCATTTATGTTCATATATTCACCTCGAGAAGGGACAGCGGCTACTCGCTTACCTAATCCGGTGCCAGACGATGTTAAAACCGAACGTATTCATCGTCTAATAGAGTTACAGAAACAAATAAGCCTGCGCCGTAACCAAGCGTTAATAGGCTCCGTAGAAGAAGTTTTGGTGGATTCATTGGGGAAAACTCCCGGTACGCTTGCTGGCAGAACTCGAAGTAATAAGCTAGTAGTTTTTAAAGATGAAGGTCAAAAAATAGGCGATCTGGTATCAGTGCGTATTTCCACCGCTTTTACCTGGAGCCTTTCTGGCGACACTATTGAAAAACAGCATTAGTGTTAGGTAAATTAGGGCAGACTCTCCGTAAAAGGAGGAGAGTTGCGTGCGAAAACCGCTTAATACGGAGGCTACCCTTTTTTCTGTACCTGCTCGTGAAATATGGCAATGTGCAGTTATATCAACTGATAGTATTGAAGTAGGAAGAGCCGTAGGCCTTATTATTGAACCTGCTGCTTGGTGTGTACGGTACATAGTGTTATTAGATCGATTAGGTTCTCGGCGTTTTTTACCTGCTAGTTTAGTGTTAGATGCCCAGGAAGGCTGTATCTTATGCGACATAGCGGCCGCGCAAACAAATTCGTTGGCCTTATATACCGAACCACTGGATCGCGCAACAGAAGAAGCTGCACACAATGGGCCCGGTTGCCAGCCCTACTGGCTAACTCCATAACTTTCAAAAGGGAGGTATTCAATTGCCCGCTGCAGCAGCTACGCCAATGCTAGTGCAATATCAGCGCATCAAGGAAGAGTACCCCGGCTGTTTATTGTTTTTTCGTCTGGGTGATTTCTTCGAGCTCTTTGGTGAGGATGCTGAACTGGCGGCCAGAGAATTAAAAATAACTCTCACCTCGCGGGAGGCCGGTAAAGGTCGCCGTATACCTATGTGCGGTGTACCTCACCATGCCGTAGATAATTACATCGCTGAACTAGTGCATAAAGGCTATCGCGTGGCTGTCTGCGAGCAACTAGAAGACCCGCGCACCGCTAAAGGCGTAGTAAAACGCGACGTTGTGCGAGTGGTTACACCGGGTACTATTCTCGATCAACAACCCGATCAAAACCGATATTTGGCCGCTATAGCAGCGCAGCGGTATATTGTTGGTTTGGCTGCATGTGATCTTTCTACAGGTGAGTTTATTTGCACACAACTAACTGGCGATAAACCGTGGGATGCAGCGTTAGCCGAGCTTTCCCGTTTAGGACCTAGCGAATTGTTAGTGGCAGATATTCCGTCTGATTTCCGCGAGTCTCTATCTGAATTAGGTGTATACCAACCAGAAACAGACGGGCGTTTATTCGTACCTGATCAAGCACGCCAGACTTTACTCGATCATTTTAATACCCACTCGTTAGCCGGATTCGGTTGCGAAAATTGGCCCCAGGCCATACGCGCTGCCGGTGGTCTACTTTCGTACTTAGGCGATACACAAAAAACAACGTTACAACACATCACTAAACTGCAACCATACCATATTAATTCATATATGCTCCTAGATGCTGCTACCAGGCGTAATTTAGAGTTAACGCAGACAATACGCACCGGACAACGCCAAGGTAGTTTGTTATGGGTGCTCGATCGGACTGCCACAGCCATGGGTGCACGTTTATTGCGTCAGTGGCTAGAACAACCCCTGCTAACAAGCGAAGATATTAACCGGCGGCTAGATTGTGTGCAAGATATGTGTGCTAATCACCTTCTACGTGCTGAACTAGGTCGGCAACTACGTGAGGTGTACGACATCGAACGATTAGCGGGTCGTTTGGCACTAGGTACGGCAAACGGACGCGATTTGCTGGCCTTAGGGCGTTCGCTACAACTGATACCAGCTATCGCCGCCAGCGTACAGCAGTTGGCAAATAGTGCACCTAGCGTGGAGCTTACTCAACAGCTGGATCCTTGTGAGGAAGTTGTCGCTGATATAATGTCAGCAATTGTCGATGAACCACCAGTCTCAATACGCGAAGGAAACCTAATTCGCCCTGGTTATAGTGACGAAGTGGACAATCTGCGTGCTGCTCAGGCGGGTGGACAAGCCTGGATAGCCGACTTAGAAGAGGAAGAACGTGAGCGCACTGGCATTCGCTCGCTTAAAGTAGGCTTCAACCGCGTGTTTGGTTATTACATTGAGGTGACAAAACCCAACCTATCGTTAGTGCCAGATGACTATACACGCAAGCAAACCCTAGCCAACGCTGAACGATTTGTAACCCCGGCATTAAAAGAGAAGGAAGCTTTGATCTTAAATGCCGAAGAACGAGTAGTTGAGTTGGAGTATCAGCTATTTTGCGCACTACGCAGCCGCGTAGCCAAACACATTGTACGTTTGCAAAAGTTAGCCGCCACGTTGGCTCAAATTGATGTATTTAGATCGCTAGCAGAAGTGGCTGTTGAGCGTCGTTATACTCGACCCACGTTGAACACCGCTGGCCGCATTGATGTAAAAGAAGGGCGACATCCGGTCGTCGAAGCAACATTATCTAACCAACAGTTCGTACCCAACGACATAGCTCTGGATTCGGCTTCAAGGCAAATAATAATTATTACCGGGCCCAACATGGCTGGTAAGAGTACATACCTGCGCCAGACAGCATTAATTGTTCTTATGGCCCATGTGGGCAGTTTTGTTCCGGCCAAGCAGGCTGATATTCCCTTAATTGATCGCATTTTTACCAGAGTTGGTGCCGCTGATGATTTAGCTACCGGGCAAAGCACATTTATGGTGGAAATGAACGAAGTGGCCAATATTCTACATAACGCTACCAAACGCAGTCTGGTTATTTTAGATGAAGTGGGGCGGGGTACCAGTACTTTTGATGGACTCTCCATTGCATGGGCTGTTACCGAGTATCTGCACTCTTCGCCAGTATGTCGGCCACTTACTTTGTTTGCCACGCACTACCATGAACTAACCGAGTTAACTCACCTGCTTTCCCGTGTAGAGAATGCTTCTGTAGCGGTACGTGAGGAAGCAGGCCAAATTATCTTTTTGCGGCGGATCACACCCGGAGGTACTAATCGTAGTTATGGCATTGACGTCGCCCGTCTAGCGGGTTTGCCTAATAGTGTAATTGCCACAGCCCGGCGCATACTTAGCGAGCTGGAATCGAGTGAGCAATCGCGACTAACCCGGGAAATGATGAGCGGTCCGTTAGTCGATGCTAATGTTGCACATGAGACACCATCCGTGCCGCACATACAGATCATTAAGAACCAACAATTAGCCTTATTTGACCCACCAGCAGATCCTCTTTTGCACGAATTAGCCAGTATAGATATTAACGAACTGACACCATTGGCTGCGTTGAACCTGTTGTATGATATGTGCCAAAGAGCCCGCCGACGCGTTGGTGCCAATGAAGGGGAAGGAGCTTAAATAGTGGCTACAAGCTCACTTATTCGACCTATAAATGTGCTCCCAGCAGATTTGGCTAATAAAATTGCTGCCGGTGAGGTGGTAGAACGGCCGGCATCTGTGGTAAAAGAACTGGTAGAAAACAGCATTGATGCAGGTAGCAGCGCTATTGAAATTGAGGTTCGCGATGGAGGAAAAGAGTATATCCGGGTAAGTGACAATGGCTGTGGCATGAGCCCTAGGGATATAAACCTAGCATTTTTGCGTCATGCTACCAGCAAGATCTCTACAGCAGAAGAACTGGCATTAGTTAGTACTTTGGGATTTCGCGGCGAAGCTTTACCTTCCATAGCTTCTTGTGCCGATGTTGAAGTAACATCGCGCCCAGCACAACAAGAGAGTGCGACGCGCCTAATAGTAAAAGGTGGTGTGGTAGCGCCGCCTACCAGTGCAGCGGGTGCACCTGGCACTAGCATCATTGTGAGGCGCTTGTTTTACAACGCACCTGCTCGCTATAAGTTTTTGAAGCAGTCAGCAACGGAGAAACGCTACATTGCTGAGTATGTTTTACATATGGCTTTGGCCCATCCGCAAGTAGCCTTTAAATTAATAACAGAAGTGGGTCTGCTACTAACCACCCCTGGTAATTGCGATTTATTAACTGCTTGTGCAGCGGTTCATGGGGCTGAAGTGGCGCGGCGCTTAATTCCTGTTCAATGTGAGAGTCCTTTTATTAACGTGAGTGGGTTTGTCTCATTACCCAGTGAAAACCGTCATAATCGCAGCCATGAATCGATATTTGTGAACGGTCGGTGGGTGAAAAACCACATACTTTTCTCCGCCGTAGAGAAAGGTTACGAAAAAGCCCTTCCTACCAGGCGTTATCCGGTAGCCGTCTTACATTTGAGCATTGACCCAACTATGCTCGATGTAAATGTACACCCGGCCAAAACCGAAGTGCGTTTTCGGCACGAATCAGAGATATACCGTCATATAATGCTGTCTGTACGCTCTGCTATTGGTGGTGCTGGCCCATTGCCAACGCTAACGAATGTGAGCAAGCATTCATACACTCCCCAGCCAGAACAAATAGTGCATAGCAAACCAGCCGCTTTATTTGCCGCTGAAAGCCGTCCCCTAAAGCACATAGCAACGCCAGCGTATGCCGAACGTTCTATAGTGCAGAGTGATAAAATTTCGGTAGAATTAGCCAGTGCTGAGTCCGACCCGTTTTTAAGCGATCACTTGCGCACGCCATTGTGCAGCAGCGCTCCACCTTCTGAAGTAGCGGCTCTGCAAGTGAACCTACCTTTGTTACCCATACTTGGCCAGGTGTTACATACCTATATTGTTTTGGCAGCACCCGATGGCTTGTGGCTAGTAGATCAGCATGTCGCTCACGAACGCATTTTATACGAACAGGCGCTACATCACAGCAAACAGCGGCCAGCCCAATTAACGCTAACGCCAACGCCAGTGCAGCTAACCGCAGCCGAGGCAGCGTTAGTAGAATCTACCAGCGCAGCTTTGGCCGAAACTGGCATCATTCTAGAACCTTTTGGTGCCAATAGCTATTTGGTGCGCGCATTACCTATTGAATTAACAAGAGTTCCGGAAGGCACTGCATTAAGAGAGTTATTAGCCGATGTGGCAGCCGCCTGGGAAAATGAGGGTGCAAACATTAAAGAACGACTAGCAGCAAACATTGCTTGTCGCGCCGCTATTAAAGCGGGTCGTCCGCTAAGTAGCTCTTCACAAAGTACTCTCATTACTGCTTTAGCTAACGCTGAGAATCCCTTATTCTGTCCCCATGGGCGGCCAGTGATTATTGCTATTGACCGCAGTGAATTGGAGAGGAGGTTTGGTCGCCGCTGATGGTGGACTCGCCAGCAAACGTAGTAGTAACAACCACACGCCAACCAACTGCTATAAATAACCGACGGGCTCGCCGTTATGCAGCAGCACTCGATACCCTTTTCTTGCCGCGGGAGAATCGCTCTTTTGTGAAACTGTTGCAGCTTGCCCACCAACAGACGGGGCAGAATTACATTGGTGTATTAGTAGTTAGCGACAATTCTGTCAGCATACAGACTGCCAGCGGGAAACTCATTTATCACCCGTGTATGGCCTTGCACCGCGTAGCCTCATTAAGACATGGCAAAGAAGACACTATGGTACAAGCTATGCAACTGCAACCTGGAGATCATGTGCTCGATTGTACTGCTGGCCTAGCTGCTGATGCCGTGGTAGCTGCCCACGCTGTAGGCCCACAGGGCCGAGTATTGGCACTAGAGTCATCAGGGCCTTTGGCGCTCCTTTTGAAGCTGGGGTTAAAGAGTTATCCGGCGCCAGGACCCACGCTTACCGCTGCCATGCGTCGAGTACGGGTGTCTCATAGCCATTATCAAGATTTTCTGAACAACTGCGCCGATAAAAGCTACGATATAGTTTATTTTGATCCCATGTTTACTCAACCAATTGAAGGTAGCAGCGGTATTGCTCCATTGCGACCGCTAGCTGATCATACTGAACTAACAAAAGATGTTATAAAAACGGCTATGCGCGTGGCTCGCCGATATGTTGTAGTAAAGGACCGCCACAATGGTCCTTATGTAACCAATTGGCAGTGGGATTATATACGCGGAGGGCGCAATAGCCGACTTTGTTATTGTTTATTGCAGCCGTAAATATTAACGAAAGGAGAGCCGGGCACATGCCTCCATTGTTAGTACTGGTGGGACCCACTGCTGTGGGAAAGAGTGCTATAGCTGTTGAGCTAGCATTAACCTTGTATGGTGAGGTGGTCACCGCCGATTCCATGCAAGTGTACCGGGGTATGAATATAGCCACCGCCAAACCCACACTTACAGAGCAACGCGGTATTCCGCACCATATGATTGATGTTGTTGATCCTGGCCAACCTTTTAATGTGGCTCGTTACCGCTCTATGGCCCGCCAGGTTATCAGCGAGGTACATGAGCGGGGCAACCTGCCTATTCTAAGTGGGGGCACTGGGTTGTACGTTAAAGCCGTATTGGGCGATTTTTTATTCCCTGACCCTGGCGCCAATCCATCATTGCGAGCTGAAATAGATGCATTCGTTGAAAAAGCCGGCGCTGCTGCCTTGCATAGTAAATTAGCTTCAGTAGACCCAGAAACAGCGGCGCGTTTGCATCCGAACGATGTCCGACGTGTGGGGCGGGCTATTGAAGTGTGGAAACAAACCGGTAAAACTCTCAGTGCTCATATGGCTGCCCAGGCCGACAAGCGGGAGTGCCCGTACCAAACCGTCAAGGTGGGCTTAACCTGTCCCCGCGACCTACTTTACGAACGCATTAACCAGCGAGTGCTAGATCAAATAGAAGCAGGCTTGCTGGAGGAGACGCGCCAATTGATGAACGCTGGTTTGTTTGCTGACGAGCGTTCTGTAGCCGCCCAAGCTATAGGTTACAAAGAGATGCGTCAGCACCTTTTAGGAGAACTTAGTTTGCCTGAAGCTATTGAGAACCTGCAACAAACTACCCGCCGCTATGCCAAACGGCAGTTCACCTGGTTTCGCCGTGACCATGAGATTGAATGGTTCGATATAACTACCTTTGCCAACTCCGCACAAGCAGCGGCGGCCATTGCTGATTTCACCCGTGCACACTTATGTTGACAAAGATAGGTCCTCCTAGTTGAGGAACGCTCAACAACTGCATATACATGCGAAGTAGGCACCTATTTTGCCATACTGCAGAAAGGCGTGAAGACCATGTCTTTGCCAGCGCGCACCCCCGATGAGGTGCTTCGCTTTTTCGAGCAGGGGCAACTTACGCCCGCCGAAGCCTTTGCTCTATTGCGCAAGCTTGAGTTAAAACAGCCTCCTCTCAGCATTGTTCGCCGCGTAGCGGAACCCCGCGGCGGCAAGATCGCCGATGAACAGGTAGAACGGCAGCGGAATATCGCCACCTTATTAACTGAATTGGATGCACTTATTGGCTTGGATGAGGTGAAACTGCTGGTACGAGAGGTGCAAGCTTTTCTGACGATACAACAACGACGTCGTCAAGAAATGCTGTTAACCGAACCACTGGTATTACACGCCATTTTTAAAGGGAATCCCGGTACCGGTAAAACTACAGTCGCCCGTCTTTTTGGCCGTCTTTTCCTGGAGATGGGTGTGCTCCCCAAGGGACATCTCATTGAATGCGAGCGCGCTGACCTGGTTGGCGAGTATATTGGTCATACGGCGCAAAAAACCCGTGAGCTTGTCCGCAAAGCATTGGGTGGCATTCTCTTTATTGATGAAGCTTATGCTTTAGCCCGGGGAGGAGAGAAAGATTTTGGCAAAGAGGCTATCGACACTTTAGTAAAAGCGATGGAGGATCATAAAGAGCAACTGATTCTAATATTGGCTGGATACCGCCGTGAAATGGATTATTTTTTACTGACAAACCCCGGTTTGACTTCGCGGTTTCCCATACAAATTGATTTCCCCGATTTTAGCGTAAATGATCTGATGCGAATTGCCACACTTATGCTCCGTCAGCGTCAATATAGGTTAACACCCGGCGCTCGCCGCAAACTGGCCGCCATTTTACATGAGCAACTAGAGGACGGTAACCCACACTTTGGCAATGCCCGCTTTGTGCGCAACATGCTAGAACGCGCCATTCGCCGTCAGGCATTACGCTTAGTGGGGCAGGCCTCAACCTCCACCCGTGAGCAACTGATGCTGATAACCGAGAGCGATTTGGAGGTGCCCGCCTAGTGAGCAGGTGCCTAGTGATTGGTAAAACTAATGTGGGTAAGAGCGTATTCGTTTTGCATTTCGCTCGTTATCTTGGTTTGTCACGCTTGCAGGTGACCTGTGAAGATCCCGGTGGATACCGGTATCAACGAGCATACGCGCTGGATGCGGCTATACGTGATTTATCTGGATCATCGCCGCACCAAACCCGCTGTTTGCAGTCAATAACCCTAGAATTACCCGTCGGCAAAGGCGTTAAGCGATTGGAACTAGTGGATACCAGCGGGTTAATAGAAGGTATACATGCGGATTTACAAGTGCGGAAAGCAATGGCTCAAACTCTGGCTAATGTGCGGCAGGCACAAATCATCTTACACATGGTTGATGCTTCTCAAGCAGCTATTAGTGGTGCCATTGCCGCTATAGGCGAGGTCGATTACCAAGTAGCGCAATTTGCCCAAATGCGCGGAGGATACCTAGTCTTAGCTAACAAAATGGATTTGGCTGGTGCCGCGGAAGGTTTGGAACTGATTCGCCGTGAGTTTGCTGGCCACATCATTATACCTATCAGCGCTCTGCACAGTGAGGGTTTTCGGGAGGTAAAAAGGTATGTCTGGCGTTGGTTATAGGGTGTTGGGCTTTGCCGGGCAAGCATTGCAGGTCAACTTCTCCGGGTTATCGCTGCTAGGTTTTTTATTTTCCACCTTAGCGTTAGCTATAGCCCTTCGGTTGCTAGATGATTATATCGATTTACACTTTGATCAAATATCCGGTCGCCGTACATTAGCCGCTTTCTTAGGCGAGGCCAGTGTTATTTATGCCTTGCTGGCGCTGGCCATAGCCGCACTCATTTCCACTCGGGCTGCTATTGCCTTGTTTCTTGCTGCTTACGCTGTGGGGATGGTCGGTGATATGCAACGGAGGATGCCATCGGGTTTTACAGGGTACCAAGAAGCCTGTTTGGTTCTAATAATAGGAGCGTTTGGCGTTGGCTTAGCGGGAATGTGTTGGAGTTTTTGCCTGATGGCCGCTTGGCAATGCTTTGATGATTATTATGATCAAGTTGAAGATCGCCGCAGTAATAACCGCAATTTGTGTAGGCGATGGGGTAGCGGGGAAGTAATAATGGCCGGTCTCCTCTTCGCCCTTTTGGCGTGTTGGTTTAGCCTTCTGCTCACTGGTCTACTGCTAATAGCTGCTACTATAGCCACCATCATGTGGCATACCTGGGATAAGGCAGCATGTAACCGACTGGTAGCACAGGAAGGAGAGCGCTGTGATGTCGGTTAACATAATTGACCTATTTACGATGGGGTTTTTCATACTATACTTGGGCTTTTTCGCTGGATACGCTGTGGGTCGTCGTCAAGGCCTACGTGAAGGGGTAGCAAACGGACTTAGAGCAGCGCCCCTAGAAATGCGCCGTTTAACTTGGCTAAAAGGCGCATGCGTGGTCTGCAATGCTCCTAGCGCTATAATTTCTTCACAAAGCGAAGCAGAAAACCTCGGCGAATCCGATTAGTTATTGTATAATTGGTGACGGGTGATTGACAATATGTCGTTAAAATTCGCAAAGTTGCATGGCCTAGGTAACAACTATATTTACTTGGACTTGGTAACGCAACAAACCAGTTTTACCAATTGGGAGCAGTTAGCCAAAGCGGTTAGTGACATCAATTTTGGTATCGGCTCCGATGGCTTGATTTTGATACTGCCTGGTTCAAATGGCACCGATTTTCGCATGCGCATGTTTAATTCTGACGGAAGCGAAGGACGCATGTGTGGAAATGGAATTCGCTGCTTAGCAAAGTATGTTTACGATAACGGCCTCACTAAAAACGAATGCATAAACGTTGATACACTAGCCGGCCGTTTACAACTTTCACTGCAAGTGGTAGCCAACCGAGTTGAGCAAGTGCGCGTTAACATGGGTGCACCGCGACTCACCCGCAATGAATTACCTATGTCAATTGGTGATCCTAACAATCAATGTCTAAATGAGCCTTTAGAAGTTGCCAATCAAATGGTACACATTACGGCCGTCTCCATGGGCAATCCGCATGCCATTATTTTTGTTGACAATGTGCAAACAGCACCAGTAACCACGCTAGGTCCGCTCATTGAGAACCATCCCGCTTTCCCGGACCGTACTAATGTAGAATTCATAGAAGTGGTCACTCCCCAACACCTTAAAATGCGCGTATGGGAGCGGGGGAGCGGTGAAACAATGGCTTGTGGCACAGGTGCTTGCGCCAGCACTGTTGCTGCTATCCTGCTTAATAAAGCCTCTCGTCACTGTCAGGTACAGCTTTTAGGCGGAACACTAGATGTCGAGTGGGCTGAAGATGGTGATGTATATATGACTGGGCCAGCCACATACGTAGCTGACGGCCACTTTTGCCAGCAGTGGCTTGAAAATGTTTAGGTTAACGCTTGACAGAGCGTAGTTTTACCTTGTAAAATGGGTGCACGTTATTTGGTTGAAGGTTACCTGTAGGGGCAACCGCCAGATAACAAGTAGCATAACCAAGCGAACAGAGCCGAGTTGAGCCTAGCAATGGGTACATATCCCGGACTCTGCCGAGTCCGGTTTTTTATTTTCCGGACAATGGTAGAGCTCTTGGTAATCAACCGACCTTCGCTATAAGGACGGTGCCCTATGAGCCTATCTTGCCCAGCAACACCATCGCTAGCTGAGTTCAAAACTTTAGCCCAGCATGCAAAACTTATCCCGGTCTATCGGGAGATACTCGCTGATGAACAGACCCCTGTAAGCGCTTTGTGTAAATTAGGCCTAACTGATTGCACATTTTTGCTGGAAAGCGTTGAACACGGTGAGTTACAAGGCCGCTATTCGTTCTTAGGTAATAGCGCACATTACTTGTTTAGCAGTCGTGGTAATAAGGTCATCATCACCGATAAAACTGGTTGTCAGCACAAGTTTAGCGGCGATTCGTTAAGCGCTCTGCAAAATTTGTTAGCTAGTTTACAACCAGCACAGCTGGCAAATACACCGCCTTTTTACGGTGGCGCTGTTGGTTATATCGGTTATTCGGCGATCCACAATAGTGAACATCATTCAGCAGCACCGCCAGATGACCTGAACCTACCTGATATGTACTTTATTATTCCCGACAGAGTACTCGTGTTCGATCACACACGTCGCTGCCTAAAGGTAGTCATCAACGTTATTAACCAGGGCGATGCCGACGCCTGTTACGAAAAAGCCTTAAAAGATATTGACCATTGCCTGCTACAGTTGAGCTCAGGCCCAGCACCGCAACCTTTAAGTATGAAGGTGAACAATCAGGTAGAAATACCACCCTATATCTCCTCATTATCTGCCACTGAATTTATGGAAAAGGTAGCTCGCTGCCAGGAGTATATTGCCAGTGGCGATGCCCAACAAATAGTGCTCTCGCAACGGCTCGCCATGCCGTTGGCAGCACCGCCCTTCAATGTTTACCGCTTGTTGCGTACCGTAAACCCATCGCCGTATATGTATTATTTTCAGCTACCGCAGGCAACAGTAGTAGGTTCTTCTCCGGAAGCGCTGGTCCGTTTGGAGAACAATACGGCTACATTACGTCCCATTGCCGGTACTCGCCAGCGCGGTAAAACCATAGCCGAAGACAACCAGCTAGTGCGGGAATTGTTAGCTGACAAAAAAGAGATAGCAGAGCATGAAATGCTGGTGGAGCTAGGCCGTGCTGAACTGGAGAAGGTGTGCCAACCAGCCAGTGTAGAGGTAGATCAGTTTCTCAAAGTAGAGCGGTATTCGCACGTAATGCACATAGTTTCCAATATAAAAGGGGAGCTAGCAGCGGATAAAAATGCTTTTGATCTCCTACGCGCCACATTTCCCGCTGGCACTGTTACTGGCGACCCTAAAATGCGGGCCATGCAGATAATTGATGAACTAGAACCACTCTCACGCGGCCTATACGCTGGTAGTGTCGGTTATATTGGCTTCAACGGCCATATGGACTTTTGTATCACTATTCGCACCGCTATTATCAAAGATCGCACAGCATACGTGCAAGCAGGTGCTGGCATTGTCGCCGATTCCATCCCACAAAGAGAGTACGAAGAGACACTTCACAAGGCACAGGCTATGCTAAGTGCTCTTTCTTTAGCCATCACTAATGGAGGTGTGCAATGATGGAAAACAGCGCCATAAGAAAGTCAATTGCCTGTTTGATAGCGGGAGGGAGCCTAAGCGAAAGTGAAGCAGCGGCGGCAATGCACGATGTTATGGAGAACAAAGCTACATCCGCTCAAATAGGAGCATTTTTAGCTGCTTTATCTATCAAAGGCGAGTCGGTCGATGAAATTACCGGTTTAGCCAAAGTGATGCGTAAACACGCGGTTACTATAGATCCGGGTTTAACCACATTAATAGATACTTGTGGTACTGGTGGCGATGGATCTCACACCTTTAATATATCTACCACAACTGCATTTGTGGTGGCCGGTGCTGGCGTACCAGTGGCCAAACATGGTAATCGGGCTGCATCTAGCCAATGTGGCAGTGCTGATGTTTTGGAAGCTTTGGGCGTTAACATCAACCTGCGCCCTGATCAAGTAGAAGAATCTATCCGCCAGGTAGGCATGGGGTTTTTATTTGCACAAGTTTTCCATGGGGCTATGAAACACGCCGCCGCCCCAAGACGGGAATTAGGTATTCGCACTGTTTTCAACTTATTAGGTCCGCTAGCTAACCCCGCTAACGCTAATATACAAATATTAGGGGTGTATCACCGATCACTAACCGCCTTATTGGCCGAAGTATTAGGGCGTTTGGGTGTAGAAGAGGCCTATGTAGTGCACGGCCTTGATTGTTTAGATGAGATATCTATTTCTGGGCCCACCCAAATATCCCACCTAGAAAAAGGCCAGGTAAAAACGTATCTTGTATCTCCAACCGATGCCAATTTACCCTGTGCAGACCGCCACCACCTCATTGGCGGTAATGCACTTACCAATGCGCAAATTACGCTAAATGTTCTGCGAGGGGAGAGGGGACCTTGCCGTGACGTCGTGTTACTGAATGCGGCCGCGGCCTTAATAGTAGCTGGTGCAGCCCATACATTGTCGGAAGGGGTATTGCTAGCCGCATCGACTATTGACTCCGGCTTGGCTTTGCAAACGCTGTACAATCTACGCGACTACTCTAACGGTTGTTCGGCCGCCTGATAAAGGGGGATAATCATATGCTACAAAAAATACTTGCCAGCAAGCAGGCAGAGATAGCTTATCAGAAAAACAAAGTGCCTTTATCCTACTTAAAAGATGCCTGTCAGGCCCAAAATAGTAGGCGATCATTTATTAACTCCTTACAAAACGGCAACGAGTTAGCCATCATTGCCGAAGTGAAACAACGCTCTCCTTCAAAGGGGGTGCTTTGCCAAAATTTCGATCCAGTAGCCATTGCTTGTGCTTATGCCGCGGCGGGGGCGGCGGCAATTTCTGTCTTAACCGACCAACCATTTTTTGGTGGTAGCCTACAGCATCTTAACAGTGTTCGCCAGCGTGTAGCGCTACCATTGTTACGTAAAGATTTTATTATCGATACCTACCAATTGTATGAGGCCCGGGCAGCTGGTGCCGATGCTGTTCTTTTAATTGTGGCCGCCTTAGAGCCCAAGCAGCTGCAAGAGCTTTTTCTTCAAGCACATGAATTGAGACTAGATGTATTAGTTGAGGTGCATACAGAAAAAGAGATGGATATAGCAGCTGGTTTACCCGCCCGTCTCATTGGCATTAACA
>CAYMKM010000014.1:0-14474 GCA_964390985.1 uncultured Clostridia bacterium
CGGGCTGGGGAGATCTACTCTATTTAAGTGGATGAAGGAAGCCAAGGCGAAGGGCAGCCTTTCTTTTCTCCGTAAGCGTCCAAGTGTGTAACTGCGGGACCTATAGGTGCTTTGGTAGGTACTGCGGAAGGAGTGATGATAGGCGCTACCATTGGTGCTGGAGTAGGATATTGTATTTCACCAGGCTATTTGACCAGCATGACACCACATTACATGACCAGATTGAGGACTTATATTATAGAAATAGAACTCACCTTCCTGAAGAAATCAGGAGGAAAAAGGAAGAAGCTCTGCACAGTGGTCAAAGAGCAGCAACTCTACATTGACAAAGCTTCTATTCCCCAAAAAGATACTAGGATCGTATTTTCTTGTTTTAAGGGATATTACACCAATATGTCCCGTTTGCGAGCATTATTATCATTTTCGGCCGTAATGTCTTTTTTATAATCGAAAACGACGTCATTCAGCCCTGGGCTGCTTAAGTTCGGTGGAGTATAAAAAGAGGTGGATACTAGCTCGGCAAGAGGTTGGTAAGCCTTCGGTAGCGTAGTATTTAGGTGTCCACTAAACTGGGTAACTTCAATTCTAAACGAAGAAAACGTTGGACATGCTTCTTGCTGCCGTATACGGCTAGTGGTACACTAACTTGCGTAGCGCGGTAACAAGAAGGAGTAGTAACCATATGTCCTTGGGTTACACAGAAGTTATTTTAGCCAGTGCCTCTCCCCGAAGACAGGAATTATTGTATAATATCGGCTTGCAGTTTCGTGTGCAGGCAGCTGATGTAGATGAAAAACTACCATGCGGTATTGCACCAACATCAGCAGTAAGGATGCTGGCGGAAGCGAAGGCTGTCGCTGTGGCTACCAAGCATCCGCAAGCCATTGTAATCGGTGCCGATACAATAGTAACCTGTGAGAATCATGTGCTGGGAAAGCCAGCAAACAGAGAAGAAGCAGCGCATATGTTACGCTTGTTAAGTGGTCGTTCTCACCAGGTCATTACCGGAGTAGCCGTGGTGGGACCGGCCAATATTTATCGGGAAAATTTGGGCACCGATAAATGTGATATCAAGCATATTTCGGCAGGAGCCGGAGGGGCAAATAGCCAAGTTCTTGTATCGCATGAAGTGACAACCGTTCTATTTAGCGAACTAACAGAACGTCAAATTGCCGCTTATGTAGCCACCGATGAACCGCTTGATAAAGCAGGGGCATACGGTATCCAAGGGCGGGCAGGGCTGTTTGTTCCTCGCATAGAAGGGTGTTACTTCAATATTGTTGGGTTACCCGTGGCCCGGCTAGCGCAAATGCTAAGCCACTTCGGGTTATTGTTACCGTAGCTAGTTATACCAGTATCGGTTCTGTGAGGGGTGATGGAGGGGTAGTTTTGCCAACCGTCACTTCAGTTCGCAACTTGCCTGCAATGGACAGGCCGCGCGAACGTTTACTTACCGGTGGAGCACAAGTATTGACAAATCAGGAACTCCTGGCCCTAATAATAAATTCAGGTACCAGGAGAGCCTCGAGCATTGATTTAGCAGAACGTTTGCTTAGCCGCTGGCAATCGCTGCGTAGCCTAGCTGATGCTAGTGTGGAGGAGATAATGCAGGTTAGCGGCATTGGTACAGCTAAAGCGGCGAGTCTGCTAGCCGCATTGGAGCTAGGTCGGCGGTTGATGGCCCAACAAGGCGAGGTGAGACCCGCTATTCGTGGTGCTGCCGATGTTGCCAACCTAATAATGCCTCGTTTGCGCGATTTGGCCTGGGAGGAATTCCTAGCGATTTTGCTCAATACCAAGCATAAGGTGATCGAGGTGAAAACGGTATCAGTGGGGCACTTAAATGGGACGCTGGTGCACCCACGTGAGTTGTTTAGGGAGAGTGTGCGGCGTAGTGCTGCTGCCATTATCCTCGCTCACAACCATCCTAGTGGCGACCCAGAACCAAGTAGTGATGACCTAGCACTTACCCATCGTTTACAAAGTGCGGGGCAATTATTGGGAATTCCAGTGCTTGATCATATTATAATTGGCGATAATAGATATGTTAGCCTACGGGAGAGAGGCTTGTGCGAGGAATATTAAACTTGTGGCGTAAAGTGGAGGGAGCCCATCAGAAAGGGGCAACCGATAGAATGTTTGAGCGATTTTCCAGAGATATGGGCATAGACCTGGGTACGGCCAACACCCTGGTGTTTATCAAAGGCCGAGGCATAGTGGTGCATGAACCATCAGTGGTGGCTATCGATAGTCAAACCAAGGATGTGCTGGCCGTAGGTGAAGAGGCTAAGCGCATGGTGGGGCGCACCCCCGGCAATATCATCGCTGTCCGACCACTTAAAGACGGCGTTATTGCCGATTTCGATGTTACTGAGCGCATGTTGCGCTACTTTATCAACCGGGCCATTCGCCGCCGGGGCTTCTTTCGCCCCAGGGTTTTGGTAGGTGTACCCTCGGGAGTCACTGAAGTCGAAAGGCGAGCGGTGATCGATGCCACGCTTTCAGCCGGTGCTAAAGATGCACGGCTCATTGATGAGCCAATGGCCGCTGCTATTGGTGCTGGTCTACCAGTACAAGAACCTACCGGTAATATGATAGTAGATATTGGCGGTGGCACTACCGAGGTAGCAGTGGTATCGCTGGGCGGTGTGGTTGCGCATCGTTCCATTCGCGTGGCTGGCGATGAAATGGATGAAGCGATAGTTCAGCATGTGCGGCGCACATACAACCTCCTTATTGGCGAGCGTACAGCTGAAGAAATCAAAAAAGTGATTGGCGTGGCGGGTAATCAAATTGAAGGGCGTAGCATTGAAGCACGCGGCCGTGACTTGGTTACTGGGTTACCCAAAACTGTGACCGTGACCGACCGAGAAGTCCAAGATGCTTTGGCAGAGCCGGTGGCCGCTATTGTGGAAGCGGTTAAGGTCACCTTGGAGCGAACTCCACCGGAGTTAGCCGCTGATATCATGGATAGAGGCATTGTAATGGCTGGTGGTGGCGCTTTACTAAGAGGTCTTGATCATCTATTAGCCGAAGAGACTGGCATGCCAGTTCATATGTCGGAAGATCCTCTTGAAGCTGTAGCCCTGGGAACAGGCATAGCTTTGGATCATTTTGATGTAACGCCGCGTCGAGGTCGGTAAAAGGGTGTTGCATAGTGTGGAAATTTGACCCGTGGAGGTGGCGATGGGCGGCACTGGGTCTACTAGTGTTATTGGTGGCCAGTGTCATCTTCTTAACAAATGGGCAACGGGCCCGGTTAACTTGGCCTGAGGTCATTTTGCGCGAAACAATAGCCCCGCTGCAAAGCGGGGTTGCTATCGTAAGCACTGGTGTAAATAAAGCGGTGACTAGCGTGACACAACTAACACGCTTGGCCAGCGAAAACGCGAAGCTACGGGAGGAAGTAGAGACCCTGCGGTCTGACCTTGCTATTGCCATGGAAGCGCAACGGGAGAACGAGAGCTTACGCGAGATGATGGCTTTAGGGCGCGATTTACGCCAGCAGGTGACGGTAGCTGAAGTTATAGCCCGCAACCCCAGCAACTGGTTTAACACACTTACTATTGGTAAAGGCGCTAGTTCCGGCATTATAAAAGATATGCCAGTTGTGACCAAAGATGGCGTGGTAGGGCGCATATTCACAGTTACACCACATACAGCAGAGGTGCTGCTTATTACCGATACTCGTTCCGCGGTGGGCGGGCGCTTGTTTCGCACCAACGCAGTGGTGTTAGCAGAAGGAGCGGGCACTCCAGGGTACGGTCGGGTAAATGTGCGGCCGCTTGATCAAGAGACAGATATCCGTGCTGGCGATATTATTGTCACTTCCGGTTTATCAGAGATATTTCCCAAAGGGTTGCGCCTAGGCGTTGTAGAGGAGGTTTACGATGTGCGGCATGGCCTCACTCGTTATGGCCTTTTGCGGCCCGCTGTCAATTTTAGTAGCCTAGAATGGGTAGCGGTTATTACTGGACGCAGTAAATAAGTACGAGGGAGCTGATGTGGCTAGTGCGAAAGCTTTTAGCGGTGGTTGTCGGCTTTATGCTGGCACTAGTTATACAAACAGCCCTGATAAACCGTTGGTTTCCGGGTGTACATCCCGATATGATGTTAAGCATGGTCACTATTGTAGGTTTGATTGGTGGGCCTTGGACTGGCGCTTTTGCCGGAATAGCTGGTGGCTTGCTGGTCGATTTACTTGGCGGTCGGCTATTAGGCTTAGGTGCTTTATCTTTTTGTGCAACAGGGGCCTTAGCCGGCTGGTTAGGCCAGGGGCTGTTCCGTGAGAACAGGGTGGTACCTTTTTTAGCAGGAGCAGTGGCTACCATTGTCTACCATGTTTTATTTATACTTGGTGCGCTCGCTTTTGGAGTGACCATCCCTTTAGGGGAGACTTTGGTACGACTTTTATTTCCCTCAATATGTTACAATGGGTTACTGACCGGATTATTGTTTCCGGTAGTCTATAAGGTGAAAAAACGCCTGGATTAGCTTAACCCTTATAGGTGGGGGAACCATGCCCGAGCGCGGTCTGGAAGCACGTTTAAAGGCCCTTGGCATCTTGCTTATATCAGTGTTTGCTCTTCTTACTGCCCGTTTGTGGTATTTGCAAGTAGCACAAGGTGAACAATATGCCCAACTGGCCGATTACAACCGCATTCGACCAGTACCTTTGCGCGCCCCGCGGGGCGCCATTCGTGATAGCAGCGGTAAGCCAATAGTAGGTAACCGACCTTCTTATACAGTATCAGTTGTGCCGTTGGATTTACCAGAATCAGAGCGTGCTAGGGTGGTAGGAGTTCTAGCGCGGTTACTTTCTATTCCCGAAGTTGAAATTGAAAAAACAATACAAGAGGGACGAGCTTACCCGTTCACACCAGTACGTTTAAGACGGGATGTCTCTCACGAAATAGTATTGGCACTGGAAGAACAACGGGTAAACCTGCCTGGTTTATTGGTGGAAGAAGAGTGGACTAGGCAATATCCTTACACCGATTTAGCCAGCCAGACACTGGGTTATTTAGGTGCAGTAGATAAGGAAGATTTAAAGAAAGGGTACAAACCTACAGACTTTATAGGTAAAACAGGTTTAGAAAGAACATACGAGGAGTATTTAAGAGGTGTCGATGGTCAGCGTCGAGTTGAGGTGAATGCTCTCAGCCAACCCGTGCGGGAGCTGGCTACTATTGACCCACTACCTGGCAACGATTTATATTTGACCATTGACCTTGATTTGCAACTGGCTGCCGAGGAGGCTATGAAGGCACATTTGAGCCGCTTGCGTACCAGCTCACGTTACACCAAAGCTGGTTCTGGCGCAGTGGTAGCACTTGATGCTCGTACTGGCGCAATTATCGCTATGGTTAGCCAACCTGGGTACGATTTGGCTAAATTGCATAGCGATGAACGCAGCGCTTATGTGGCTACATTAAATAGCGACCCACGGCAACCTTTCATTAATAGAGCGATATCTGAGTATCCACCTGGTTCTACCTTTAAACCAATCACTGGTTTGACAGCCTTAAATGCCGGTTCATTGCAACCAGATGAAATATACAATGCTACTGGATACGGTAAATATGGCAAGCGCGACTGGACTTTGCGTTCTTCGCCACCACAGCCACCAGCTGGTAGGGTGAATATAGCAGGTGCATTAACTCGTTCAGCCAACGACTTTTTCTGGGAGATTGCTCTGCGGCCTGGTACCGGCGGTATAGATGCTATAGCCAATATGGCTCGCAGTTTTGGGTTGGGGCAACCAACGGGTCTTAAACTTTACCCAGGTGAAAAAAGTGGTTTGGTGCCCGATAAAGATTGGAAGAAGAAGGTATACCGGCAAAGCTGGTACGAGGCAGAGACCATGGACGTGGCTATTGGGCAGGGGTATTTAATGCTCACCCCATTGCAGTTGGCTTCAGTTTATATGACTATTGCCAATCGCGGCGTTGCCTACAAACCATATTTGCTCAGTCGGGTGATGTCGCCCGAGGGAGAGTTGTTAGCCAGCTTCGAACCACAGCAAGCGCGTCGGCTTAACATTCAAGACAGTCACTGGGATGCCGTAATAGAAGGTTTACGTGCCGTGGTGCAATCGTCTCGAGGAACTGCAGCAGGTTCTTTTTGGGGTGCCAAATACGATCCGGCTGGTAAAACAGGCTCTTCGCAGGTGACTGGTCAACCAGCTCACGCTTGGTTTGCTTCCTTTGCCCCGGCAGCTCAGCCTGAAATAGTGGTAGTAGTGTTTGCCGAGTACGGCGAAGGAGGATCTTCAGCAGCGGCTCCTATTGCCCGCAAAGTGTTGGATGCTTATTTTACTAAGCATCCAATAGAAAAACCGCGTTGATAGCGCTAGTTTTCATAATGCGGAAGGACATTGCCCGGTATCGCAGAAGCTTATGGGAGTGTCGATAGGAGTGGTGAGGAAGGTGCCGCTAGCGGAGAATGTGGTGCTTAAAGGTGATAAACATGGGGTATCCATTCTTATTCGCGAAGGTATCGACTTAGCAACCGCATTAGAGGAGTTGCGACAAAAGATTGCTCCCGCAAAGGAGTTCTTTGCCGGAGCTTCTGTGCGTGTTGCTATTGGTTCTCGGGAGCTGGAGCCAGATGATCGCGTTGCTCTTGAGCAGACAGTGAGTGAACTTGGCTTCACACTTATGCAGCCTATTGAACGTACTATTCACCGAGGGAGTGTTTCCGTGCCACTGAGCATGGAGCAAAAAGAACAGCCTGAAACGGCTACTTTACTGTATAAGCGCACCTTGCGCTCAGGTCAGCGCATTGATTATGATGGTAATGTAGTTGTTTTAGGCGATGTGAACCCAGGCGCAATGATAACCTGTAGTGGCGATATTGTGATCATGGGTACGCTGCGGGGTATAGCCCATGCTGGCGCACAAGGCGATACAAGGGCAGCAGTGGTAGCATTTCGGTTAGAACCCACGCAGCTACGAATTGCCCATCTTATTACTCGGGCACCAGATGATGAAGTGAAGCATCCACTAGGTCCCGAAGTAGCTTTGGTTAAAGATGATTGTATTCAAATTGAAGCTTATACTCCGTAATGAGGAGGTTCCAACCCATGCCGGGGAGAGTTATTGTCATAACAAGCGGCAAGGGCGGTGTGGGTAAGACAACCACAACAGCCAACATAGGTACCGGACTTGCGCTGCGGGGAAAAAAAGTCTGCATGATAGATGCTGACATAGGTTTGCGCAATTTGGATGTAGTGATGGGGTTAGAAAACCGCATTGTCTACGATTTAGTAGAATTGGTGGAGGGCAACTGCAAGTTGCGCCAAGCTCTAATTAGGGATAAACGGAACGATAATCTGTTCTTGTTACCGGCCGCCCAAACAAGGGAGAAAGATGCTGTTAGCCCCGAGCAAATGAAGGAACTCTGTGCGCAGCTGGCCGAGGAGTTCGATTTCGTTATCCTTGATTCACCCGCCGGCATTGAGCATGGTTTCCGCAACGCAATTGCCGGAGCTGATGAAGCCATTATTGTAACCACACCCGAGGTATCGGCGGTGCGCGATGCTGACCGCATCATAGGTATGCTTGAAGCACACGAGCTACATAACCCACAGCTGGTTATCAACCGCATTAGGCCCGATATGGTTAAGCGTGGCGACATGATGGATATTGACGATGTTTTGGATATTTTAGCTATTGATTTGGTTGGGGTGATTCCCGATGACCAATCAATTATTGTTGCAACCAATAAAGGTGAACCGGTGGTACTTAATACTCGCTCAAACGCTGGAAAGGCGTATGCTAACATTGTTTGTAAAATCCTTGGCGAGGATGTACCCTTATTCCAACTGGAACATAATGGCTGGGTAGAGAAGTTACGCCGCATAATGCCTTTACGTATTCCGCGTGCTAATTAAACCAGTCGGTGAACGGGGGGGAGCGAGCAATTATGCTGGAGTTCCTATATCGTTTGTTTGGTAAAGAAGAACCGAGCGGCAAACAGGCAAAAGAACGGTTGCGCCTGGTGCTGATTCAAGATAGGGCAGTGTTATCGCCACAGTTGCTGGATATGCTGCGCGAAGATCTGATTGAAGTTATTTCCAAATATATGGAGATAGATGAATTGGGCCTGGAAGTCAATTTAGAGAAGGAAAAAAATGCCGTGGCTTTAGTAGCCAACATACCTGTTCGCCGTGTTAAACGTTCAGTTGCGGAAGCGGCACATTAAATGCGCACATTCCTCCTTTACCAGGAACGGTCCACTGTGCTGAAAAGCGAAGGGAGGGCCGTTTTTGCTTATTGACCGCCGGATGTTACGCAGTTTAGATGGTTGGCTCATTTTTGCCAGCATTGGCTTGATTTTGTTTGGTTTAGTAGCCGTACACAGCGCTACATATAACTTAGGTGCCGGGTTATTCTCTTCATATTTTAAACGACAAGTAATGTGGACTGTTGTTGGTTTAGCCATAACCACCAGCATGCTTACCTTTGATTATCGCTATTTTGGCCGGTTTAGCCGCGTCCTTTATTTAGGCAGTTTGGCTGCATTGGCGTTAGTGGCCATCGGCGGGCATACTTCAATGGGGGCTCAGCGTTGGTTATCATTAGGGCCGTTACCTCGCGTACAGCCCTCGGAGTTTGTTAAGGTGGCGCTTATCATCACCTTAGCCAAGCATCTTGATCAAAAAGATGAGCTAGATCGCTGGCAAGATCTAATATCACCGCTGGTTCATATGGGGATACCTGTCTTTCTCATTCTCCTACAACCCGACTTAGGTTCCACTATAATTTTTGCCGGTATAACTTTAGGTATGTTGTTTGTGGCCGGCATTAAGCCAGCTCATCTACTAGGTATGGTGGGAGGTGGTGTGGGCTTGGGCACATTAGCAGCGTTGGCCTCCCGGGCTGGTTGGCTACCGCTGTTAAAGGAGTACCAGATAAAACGCCTGTTGGTCTTCCTTAACCCTTATGCCTACCAACATGACGAAGGTTGGAACATAATACAATCGATGATCGCTATTGGTTCAGGCCGCTTTTTCGGCAAAGGCTTGTTTGCCGGGTCGCAAACGCAACTGAATTTTTTGCCCTCCCGCCACACTGACTTTATTTTCTCTGTTGTTGGCGAAGAGTTAGGGTTCATAGGGGCTATTATTTTGCTCGGCCTATACTTCTTGTTTTTGTGGCGTTCCATTCAAACCATTGCCGAGGTAGACAACCGGTTTGGCCGTTTGTTGGTAGCCGGTGTGTTTTCTATGTTTTTGTCGCATCTGCTTATTAATGTAGGTATGAGCTTGGGTGTGATGCCCGTCACTGGCAAACCGCTTCCCTTCATCAGTTATGGTGGTAGCTCCGCTCTGGCCAATTATATGGCGCTAGGTATATTGCTGAATGTAAACATCCGACGGCGTAAAATCCACTTTTAATTGGAGCGTTGTAGCTTCTGGTCCAGACATACCCGCTCTTTATTGCCCATATAGTCTATTATCTGGCCGATAAGGAACGGAGGGCCGCTATGCTTGCGGCAAAATTTATGCGCAAAGTGGTATTATCATTAATGATATTTATAGCCGTATGGGCATTAGGCATGGCCGATAAACCAGTTGCCAATTGGCTGCGTGAGTATGTAGCTTTCGCTGTCAGCACGGATGTTGACCTTTCCCCAATAACCAGCAAAGTGAAATTGCAGCAGTGGTGGCCTGTAGTGGTCGCTGAGTAGGTTATGCGCATTGGGCGGATATGCCAAGTTCAGCTGCGGCTCAACTGGTTTTTTCTGTTGTTGCTATTGCTTTCGGCTTGGGCAGGACAACTGTTCGAGGCTCTTGTTATCTTTGCTGTAGTAGTGATGCATGAACTAGCCCACATTGTAGTGGCTAAAAGTTACGGTTTGGTCGTTAGTGAACTTGAGCTACTGCCTTTTGGCGGAGTGGCCCGCATTGATGATTTAGTGGAATCAGACCCGGCTGTTGAAGTGCACATAGCCTTAGCTGGGCCTATCGCTAACTTACTGTGTGTTGCTTTCTTAATGTTGGCGAGCGAATATGCGCCGGAGTACGAATATTGGCGGGCCTTATTAGTGCGTACCAATGTCTTATTAGCTTGCTTCAACCTTTTTCCCGCCTTGCCACTCGATGGCGGGCGCGTGCTGCGGGCCTTGATGACGCGGCGCAAGGGCTTTCGCCAGGCTACTCGTAGAGCTGCTCAGCTAAGCAAGGTGTTGGCCATATGCTGCATTGGCGTGGGTTTGACGGGTTTTTACTACGGTTATATGAATATATCTTTGTCGATTGTTGGATTTTTCATCTACTTGGCTGCCATGCAAGAGCAACGCAGAGCCATGTTTGTGCTCATCCGCTATTTAGCTCGCAAGCAAGAAGAGTTGCAGCGCAAGGGTTGTTTGCCTTCCGAGCAACTAGTGGTGGCAGCTCAAACAAAGCTAGGCGAAGTTGTACGTCACTTTGTACCGCAGCGTTATCATTTGATATGGATAATTGATCAAAAAGGGCATATTAGCGGTATGGTCACCGAATTGCATTTGTTAGATACCTTATTTGATCAGGGCTTCGAAGTACCGGTAAGTGCAGTTTTAGCAGCGCAAATGCAGCAGGATTGACGCAAAGGCAGCATTTGTGTTATCATGGAGACAGTAAAGTTTCTGTTATTTATATTATTTCATATACAGGTGTATCGCCCCTGTATGGGGTTTATGATTGGGAGTGACAAACTACATGAGGAAAGAGATCGTCATAAACGTCGGTCTCACAGAATCACGCGCCGCCGTTGTGGAGGATGGGCGCTTAGTTGAGCTTTACATTGAACGAGAGGATTCCGAGCGTATTATCGGTAACATATACAAAGGTCGTGTAGAAAATGTGCTGCCTGGAATGCAGGCAGCTTTTATTGATATTGGCATAGGACGTAACGCTTTTCTTTATGTCGATGATGCTTTGGCGTTGAAAAATGGTCATAACGATTTAGATGAACCCATTGAGTATCCGAAGTATTGCACTATTAAGGATTTGCTTCACCACAATCAACAGGTGATGGTACAAGTAAGCAAGGAGGCTATGGGCTCCAAAGGGGCCAGGGTAGTCACCCATATTAGCTTGCCCGGTCGTTACTTAGTGTTGATGCCTGGCGTTGAGTATGTGGGTATTAGTCGGCGCATTTTCGATGAAACAGAACGTAACCGTTTAAAGCAGCTAGCTAAAAAGATCCGCCCAAAGGGTATGGGGTTGATTGTGCGCACAGTAGCTGTTGGCCGTTCAGAAGAGGATATTGAAGCCGATTGTCAATTCTTAGTGAATCTGTGGACAAGTATTTTAGAGAAAAGCCCCAAAGTTAATGCGCCAGCGCTCATTTATAAGGATCACAACTTTATTTACAGGATAGTGCGCGATTTATTTAACCGCGATATAGATAAGTTCGTAATTGATTCGGTGCGAGAATACCAGGATACACGCGATCTGCTACAGCGTTTTGCACCAGCGTTACGTAACCGCCTTTACCTTTATCACGAGGGACCACCCATATTTGAGTCGTACGGCATAGAATCGCAAATTGAAACAGTTTTGCAAAGGAAAGTTCCTCTGGCCTCCGGTGGCTCGCTGGTTATAGATCGCACAGAGGCCCTTACCAGTATCGATGTTAATACCGGGAGCTATGTGGGTAGTACAAATTTAGCCGATACCGTGTTGCGCACTAATTTGGAGGCGGCTGGCGAGATTGCCCGTCAGTTGCGTTTGCGCGATATTGGCGGTATCGTCATTTTGGATTTCATAGATATGGATAACCGGGAAGATGAGCAGCGGGTACTCAAGCGGTTGGAAGAAGAGGTTCGCTTCGATAGATCAAAGATAAATATACTTGGCTTTACCAACTTGGGTTTGGTAGAGATAACACGTAAAAAGGTGCGGCAAGAGGTGAGCGAACTCCTACATCAAGAGTGCCCGTATTGCGATGGCTCCGGTCATGTGTTATCGGAAGCTGCCATGGCTGCTCATATTCAAAGAGAAGTGAAAAAGATGGCCCGCAAAAACCAGACCGACGCAATATTAGTAGAAGCTCACCCGGCTGTGGCCGGTATGGTGATAGGTCCTGGCGGGGCTACCCTGCGGCAATTAGAAGCTAAGGTAGGGAAAACAATTTATCTACGCGGGCAGGAGAATTTTCATCGCCATGATGTAAGGTATATGGCGGGTAGTGCTTCTGAATTGTCAGCACAGGCCCTACCTGTGAGTGAGGGGCAAATTTTGGAGTTAGCTGTGGAGAGCACCCACACTAATAACCCGCAAGATGGTATTGGTCGGTTAAAAGGTTATGTGGTTAATATTGAAGGAGCGGGCGGGAAAGTGGGCCAACGCCTACAGGTGCAAATTACCAAGGTGTTTCGTACATATGCTAAAGGGCGCATGGTTGCCGGATCGTAAAAAAACCTGTTCCGAACTGTTTGACAGGCTATGCGGTGAATGGTATCATCCTTAACGTAGGTTCACTCAGTTACTGAGTGAAACGAAGCCGCTCCGGCTGGGCCGCGGTAACTATTGCCGCTAAGGGGGTATCCCCGCCTATCTGGGCGAGCCTGGGCAGGAGGTGCCTATTTTTGATCGCCATAATTGAAACAGGTGGCAAACAATATAAAGTGACTACAGGCGATACTGTGCTTGTGGAAAAGCTTGATGCCGCCCAAGATGAAGAGGTTGTTATAGAGAAGGTACTATTGGTAGCTGAAGGGGAAAATGTGCAGATAGGTCAGCCATATGTGGCCGGAGCTAAAGTGACGGCTAAAGTGGAAGGCCAATTGCTGGGCCCTAAAATCAGGGGTTTCAAGTTTAGGGCAAAAAAGAATTATCGCAAGCGTTATGGGCATCGTCAGCCATACACCCGCTTACGTATAGAAAGCATTGAAGCTGGCGCCTGAAGATGGTAACTGTGTCGGTGGTACGCTGTTCTAGCGGGCACATAGTTGAGTTTAACGCCAGTGGGCACGCTAAAGCAGGCCCTTATGGCAACGATTTAGTGTGTTGCGCAGTATCGGTAATCACCCAAGCAGCAATTATTGGCTTGCAGAGTGTGGTAGGAATAGCTTTGCAGGTGAATAAAAGTAGCGGACAACTTAGTTGCCAGCTTGATATGAAGAATAGTACAGCAAAGCAAATTGAACAAGCGCAAGTGGTACTGGAAACCATGTTTTTAGCCTTGCGCGATGTGGCCGCCAATTATGGCAACCATTTGGCTATATATGAAAAGCAGAGTTAGTAGCGTGAATTGGAGGTGCAATTATGCTTCGTATAGATCTGCAGTTATTCGCTAAGAAAAAGGGCGTTGGTAGCTCACGCAACGGTCGTGACAGCCAATCAAAGCGTCTAGGCGTTAAAGAGGGAGATGGCGGCATGGTTAGTGCCGGCAGCATTCTCGTTCGTCAGCGGGGCACGCGTATTAACCCCGGCCTCAATGTTGGCCTTGGTAAAGACGATACTCTTTTTGCCAAAGTCGATGGTATAGTCCGTTTTGAGCGGGTTGGTAAGGATAAAAAGCGGGTCAGTGTCCTGCCAGCGGAGGCAGTAGCTACTGTATAAAGCTACCCATACATTTTAGCTAACTAGGTTATTTTAATGAGGCTGTCCCGACTATGGGGCAGCCACATTTCCATACACGGAGGGATAAATTTGAGCGGCGGATTCTATGACCGAGTGCGTATATTCTTGCAAGCTGGCAATGGCGGGAACGGCGTTGTTAGCTTCCGGCGTGAGAAGTACGTGCCAGCAGGCGGTCCCGATGGCGGTGATGGCGGCATCGGCGGTAGCATTATTTTAGAAGTGGATGATAACCTGAGCACGCTTATTGATTTGTCTTACCGCAGCCACTACCGGGCAGGGCGCGGGCTGCATGGTCAAGGGTCCATTAAACACGGGAAAAACGGTGCTGACATTGTATTAAAGGTTCCTCCTGGCACACAGGTACGCAGTTTGCCGGAGGGTGAGTTATTAGCCGATTTAGTTAATGCAGGTGAGCGGTACGTAGCCGCTCGTGGCGGTCAAGGTGGGCGTGGCAATGTGCATTTCAAGAGTGCTACCCGGCAAGCGCCACGTTTTTCGGAACTCGGCGAGAGCGGTGAAGAAAAAGAGCTCTTGTTGGAGTTAAAACTGCTGGCCGACGTGTGTTTGGTAGGTTACCCAAATGCTGGCAAATCCACTTTTATCGCTGCTGCTTCGGCCGCTCGTCCTAAAATAGCCGATTATCCTTTTACCACTTTGATACCCAATTTGGGTGTGGTCTCTCTTGAGCCGGGTGAGAGCTTTGTGTTAGCTGATATCCCTGGTTTAATTGAGGGGGCGCACGCCGGTGCTGGTTTGGGGCACGACTTTTTAAGACATATAGAGCGGACTCGGGTCATTTTGCACATAATTGACGCGGCAGCGTTGGAAGGACGTTCGCCTGTTGCCGATTACGAGGTAATCAACCGCGAGCTTCAACTATACAATGCAGATTTAGCGCAGC
>CAYMKM010000014.1:14574-16815 GCA_964390985.1 uncultured Clostridia bacterium
GATTACGAGGTAATCAACCGCGAGCTTCAACTATACAATGCAGATTTAGCGCAGCGACCTCAAATTGTATTAGCCAATAAAATGGATCTTCCACAAGCACAAGAGCATATAAAAAGCTTAGAAGAGCGTGTTAAAGCCGATGGGTGGCTGTTTTTAACCATTAGTGCTGCTACAGGCGAAGGGGTGCGCCAAGCTTGCTACGCTGCTTACCAGGCTTTGCGAGAGGTTAAACAAGCAGAGGTAGCACAACCACAAGAAGAGACTGTTGTAATGTACGATGAACAATCGGGCCGTCGGCGGCGGGCGCGCATAAACTTGAAGGATTACAAGATTTATAAAGAGGACGATATTTATGTGGTTAAGGGGGAGGGTTTAACCCAGTTCTTTAGCCGGTTGGACCTTTCTAACCCAGCAACCATGCGCTATGTGCAGCGTCTATTCGGGCATATTGGCTTGCACGAGGCCTTGCGCAAGGCCGGGGTGCATGATGGCGATACGGTGCGTGTGGAAGATATGGAATTTGAGTTCTTAGAATAACCTCCTTGCCATGGCAGGGTTGGTGCATACCAGCTCGAATTTATATGAGCACGGGCTTTTTAGCCCGCTTGCCACCTAAGTTGTTGGGAGGGAGTTCCCGTAAAATGATGACGAGAAGCGACTGCCTTCCGTGAGGCAAAAAGGATTGTTATTAAAATTGGTACTAGCACAATTACTTACCCTAATGGCAAGCTGAACTTAACTCAGCTAGGCCGCATTGTACGTTACATAGTTGATGTAACCAATGAGGGCCGTGAAGTGATATTAGTTACTTCAGGAGCCATGGGTGCTGGTTGTAACCGCTTGGGTTTACACGAGCGGCCGCGCACTATTCCCGAGAAGCAGGCTGTATGCGCCGTTGGTCAAGGGTTGTTGATGGAGACCTACTCTAAGTTGTTTTCCGAGTACAACCACGTGGTGGCGCAGATATTGCTTACGAGAGAAGACATTACAGAAAGGCGACGTCATTTAAACGCCCGCCATACGCTGACGCAATTATTAAAGCTGGGCGTCACCCCAATTGTGAACGAAAACGATACTGTAGCTGTGGACGAAATAAAATTCGGCCAAAACGACACATTGTCTAGTTTGGTGGCGGGGTTGGTCGGTGCCGATTTACTGTTGATCCTCACCGATGTTAATGGCGTGCACTCTTCTGATCCGCGTCTGTCGAACGATAGCACTCGCATACCTATTATCCACGAAATCACGCCGGAAATAGAGGCGATGGCTGGTGGACCAGGTAGTCGGTTGGCTAGTGGCGGTATGGTTTCCAAAATTCAAGCAGCTCGTATCGCTACATTATCGGGTAGTGCGGTGGTTATTGCCCATGGGCAAACAGAGAATGTTCTAAGGCGAGTTATTGATGGAGAGGATATTGGTACGCTCTTTTTGCCTTCTCCACATGTGTTGGGTAGCCGAAAGCGCTGGATCGCTTTTTACCAACAACCCCGCGGCGATCTTATGGTAGATCAAGGGGCAGCCCAGGCATTGGTGGAGGAAGGCAAGAGTTTATTGCCGGTTGGCGTGATATCTAGCAAAGGGTACTTTGAAGAGGGCGATCTGGTACGTATTGTCGATACTAAAGGTCGGGAGCTAGCACGTGGTTTGGCTAACTACAAATCGGATGAAATCAAGTTGATTATAGGCTTGCCGAGCAGCCAAATCGCCACAAAACTTGGTCACAAGTATTACGACGATGTAGTGCATCGCGACAATTTGGTTATTTCGCCCCTACACAGAATGGAAAGTGGGGATGGTGAACGTGATGCAGATGAACGAGAAAAATGAGGTTCAATTAAAAGCGGAAGCTGCTAAAGAGGCCTCCGTTAAATTAGCGCAGCTGACATCCTGTCAGCGTTCTGCCATTTTATTGGCGATGGCCGATGCTTTACTGGCGAACGAAGAGTCTATAATAGCCGCTAATAAAGTAGACGTTTCCATTGCTCGGGCTAAGGGTGTAAGTGAGGCATTTATTGATCGCTTATCCCTTAGTCATCAAAGAGTGCTCGACATGGCTGCAGGGTTGCGGCAGGTGGCTGATTTGCCCGATCCGCTTGATCAGGCAGTGCGCATGTGGCGCCAAGCCAACGGTTTGGAAATAGCCCAGGTGCGGGTGCCCTTAGGTGTAGTAGCCATTATTTATGAAGGGCGTCCTAACGTAACGGCGGATGCCATTGGTTTATGCCTTAAATCGGGGAATGC
>CAYMKM010000014.1:16915-21195 GCA_964390985.1 uncultured Clostridia bacterium
GGTATCTGCCATGTATATGTCGATAAAGATGCCGATTTGAATAAAGCCACTCATATTATTGTCAACGCTAAAACTCAGCGTCCGTCTACCTGTAACGCAATGGAAACGTTATTGGTACACCAAGATGTGGCCCAGGTATTTTTACCTCAGATAAGCGCGGCCTTGCGTGAGCATAAAGTAGAGTTGCGCGGATGTGAGCGGACGCGGGAGATTGTAGCAGATGTAGGTGCAGTAGATAATTGGACCACCGAATATAACGACCTAATTCTTTCAATTCGGATAATGGATGGTGTAGAGGCGGCTATCGAGCATATTGGCCGCTTTGGTTCACACCACTCCGATGCCATTATCACTGAAAACTACACGGCAGCTCGCCAATTTGCGCAACAAGTTGATTCAGCTGCTGTATATGTAAATGCCTCCACTCGCTTTACTGATGGTTTTCAGTTTGGTTTTGGCGCAGAAATAGGCATTAGCACGCAGAAGCTACACGCTCGCGGGCCAATGGGTTTGCAAGAGTTGACATCGAGCAAATACATTGTTTACGGCAATGGGCAAGTGCGTAGCTAGGAATCGGATATGAGTGAGGTTATGGGTGACATTCGTAGGCGGATAGGCGTTATGGGTGGTACGTTTGATCCGCCACATTATGGGCATTTAGCGGCGGCACAAGCAGCATTAACCGCCTTTAAATTGGAAAAGGTGCTGTTTGTGCCAGCTAGTTATCCACCGCATAAAAATGTAGAGCAAACCCGCACTGCTCACCACCGTTATGCCATGACGCAACTAGCAGTTGCTGACAATCCGCAATTCGAAGTGAGCAGAGTGGAGATAGATCGCAGCGGCCCAAGTTATACAATTGATACCATTAGGCTGCTGCAAAAAAAGTATGCTGATGCCAGTTTGTTCTTCATTTGCGGTGCTGATATGGCGCTTGATTTACCCACTTGGTACGATGTAGATTCCTTGCTAGGCGCTTGCCAATTTGTGGCTGTAGCGCGGCCGGGTTACGATTTGACGCAACTAGCTAATAAGTTAGGTCCCCTTTATCACAAACACAGCGCAAATTTGCACGTACTGAACGTGCCTGGTGTGGATATTGCTGCTACCGACATTCGTTTACGCTTGCAGCAGGGTGAATCAGTGCGCTACTTGGTACCCGATGCCGTGCTTGAATACGCAGTGAACCAGGGAATTTATCGGGAGCCGTTAGCAGAAAACCAGGTTTTACCAGCGGCGGAGGATCTTAGCGAATGGGTACAAAAAAGGTTGTCGAGTGAGCGTTATGAGCATACCTGTCGGGTTGTCGCAGAAGCGCTGCGCCTAGCAACCATCCACGGTTTGGATGCTCAGACGGTACAAACTGCAGCTTGGCTGCATGATTGCACCCGTGAGTTGCCAGTGGCAGTCCAGTTGAAGCTGGTTAACGCATTTGGTATAGTATTGGCTGATATAATGCATCAGAGCCAAGGTCTATTACATGCTGAAACGGCAGCTATAGTGGCTCAAAGCGAGTGGAATATCACTCAGATTGATGTATTAAATGCCATTCGCTTTCATACTACGGGGCGTTCGGGTATGAGTGATTTGGAAAAGGTTGTGTTTCTTGCTGATTATATAGAACCCGGGCGTTGTTTTCCGCAGGTTGTAGAAGTACGACAACTAGCGGATCGTAATTTAAATGCAGCAATGTTACAGGCGTTAAACCAAACAATAAATTATGTTATCGAGCAAGGTTTGCCACTGCATCCAGCCACTATTGATGCACGCAATCACTTGCTGAAGAGGAATGACTCATGAACGATTTCGATCCAATTGGTACATCATCTTCGCCATCAGTTATTGAACCACCGCTTCGCCGGCGGTGTTCTCGCATTCGCCCCTATCAGCTAGTGTTAATAATATTGTTGGCTCTAGCTGTGGGCATGTGCAGTGCTTATGTAGTTATTCGTTATAATTTAGCTAGGAACGATCAATATCTCAATAAGTTACTGGCATTGCCTATGGAACAACGCCGTATAAACATATTGGTGATGGGTGTAGATACCAAAGCGGCCGATAACGGGCGTAGCGATACTCTTATGTTAGTAAGTTTGGATCCGGCCACTGGTAAATCGGCCATTATGTCGATTCCGCGTGATGCGCGTGTGCAGATTCCTGGTAGAAATGGGCATGATAAAATCAATGTGGCTTTCCCCTTGGGGGGACCGGAATTAGTACAGAAAACAGTGACCGACTTATTGGATATTGAGATTGATCATTATGTGGTTGTTGATTTTAACGGCTTTGCTCAGATTGTAGACACACTGGGTGGAGTAGTTATAGATGTGCCAAAACGCATGTACTATGTTGACCGAGCGCAGCAGCTGGTTATAGATTTGCAACCAGGTAAGCAGCATCTTAACGGGGAAGAGGCGCTAGGGTACGTTCGTTTTCGCCACGACCGCTTGGGTGATGTTACATTAGTGGATCCAGTGAATGAGATCTACGACGGCCGGGTGGAGCGGCAGTTACAATTTGTGAAAGAAATGACCAAGAAGCTGATGAATCCGGTAAATGTATTGCGCATACCTACTTTGGCTAATCAGTTTCACGAAGCGATACAAACAGACATCTCCACGGCGCGAATGGTTACATTGGCCAACGCCGCCAGGCGGTTACAGAAGGAGCAAATGCGGACATTTGTGTTACCAGGCACTCCGGAGGATATAGAAGATATAAATTATTGGGTGGTTGACCAAGAGAAAGCTCAACATACAGCGCACAAAATGCTTGATGATGATGTGTCAAGATGATGATGCATCAACAGGAATATAGTGGGTGCTGCCGAAAACAATGAACATGGTGAAACAATATTAGCAGGGAGGTAGGTAAACTGAAGCCTACATCGGAAATAATGGCCGCAGTAGCGGCCACTGCTGCTGAGGATAAAAAGGCCAGTGATGTGGTCGCTTTGGATGTAAAAAAACTCACGATCATAGCCGATTACTTTATAATCGCTGGCGCCGAAACAACTTTGCAAGTAAGAGCAATTGCGCAAGCTATAGAGGAAGCCCTTGCAGACAAAGGTATAAAATACTTGCGTAGAGAGGGCTGGGACGATGCCCGTTGGGTGTTGCTCGATTATGCAGATATTGTAGTTCATATATTTCTAAAGTCGGAACGGGAATTTTATGCTTTAGAGCGGCTATGGGGCGATGCGGATAAATTATCGACTCATGATATTAATGAACTCGCTTCTACATAAAACAGGGTGGCTATTGCAGCCACCCTGTTTGCATACTTGCTACGTGGCGAGTTTTAACTCGCCATCCCTGTTGTATTATTCGCCAAACACCAAGTTTCCATAGTATGTGCTATCGTTGAAGTTACCCTTGGTGGGGCTCCAGGTAATCCAGAACTGTCCAGCAGATACCTGATGGCCGAAAAGGCCTGCACGCCAGATGTCTCCGGTCTTAGGTGTAGCACCTACCTCACTGAACGGAATGGCCATCTCAACTACCCAACGAGTGCCTTCTTTTGTCATAGCATATTTAACAGCATCGTCGAAAGCGTTGTACTTGGTCACGCCTTCAATAACTGTCCGAGATAAAATCGTGCCATTAGCATCAAGAGTTACTTTAGCCCAATCTGAACCTGGTTGCGGTTGCAGGTTGATCTCTACTTCATCATTCGCCGTAATTGATGCACCGAAGATTTCCAGTAAGTTTGCATCTGGTGAAAATACTATGAATGCCACATATAGATTCGCATCATCGTAGGCTAAGTATGCAACGCGTGGAAATTCACATATGGTAGTAGATATTTCGTTTAGGTCTATTACAACTTTGCCACCCATTTTGCTTGCTTGCAACCATGCGTCGTCAGATAAATCGCCATCAATGACCGGGGCCTTGCTAACTTTTGCGGCTGTCATGCTCAAGGGTGATTGAGCTAAAGCCTGAGCACCGAAAGCCAGAAGTAACGCAACCAGACATACAGCAACTACTTTTATCCTCATTAAGGTCCCTCCTGAGCGCATGTACCCGATTTGGCACCGCATTTACAGTGAGATTCAGGTTGGGTGCATGCACGTATTTTTAGATCGTATAATACATTCGTTGGCGAACCTGGCACATCCTCCTAAAAAAACCAAAAACAATCGTTTATTTACGAGGCCAATGTAAGGCGGTATTTTGCCCAGCATTTCTGAGCAAACTGTTAATTTGTCGGACTGTTTGCAAACCGAGAAATGATGTTGACGTGATGAATAAGGCGTGCTAAGATAGGCAATGTCGCTG
>CAYMKM010000015.1:0-21098 GCA_964390985.1 uncultured Clostridia bacterium
CGACTTGCGGATATAACCGCCGCAAAGGTACAGCAGATAAAACCAAGTACAAACCATTCCCACCCTATGTGCATCTGATAGAAAATTAACTTCAAGGTAAAACAGGCTGTAAGCAGGCATTTCATCGATCATCATATTCAACGCTGCTAGCAAAGAGATTAGGGAAGGTTCAAGCCCCATGCCCGGCGAAATACGGCAATAATTTCCTATGTTAGCACCATTACATGAATACTGTACGTACCATTACTTGGGGGTGTCACATGTTATGGCGACCTCTACTGATCTTCGGTTACAACCACCACGCAGGTCTTCTGCTAGCAGGCGTCAATTGAGGCGAAAGTGTTTGTGGTTGGGTTGTGGAACTGGGGTACTTATATTGTTCCTGTTTTTGCTGGGTGTTTTCAATGATATGGAGTTGAGCACCCTTGATGCTCGTTTTTTCTGGCGAGGTGAGTACCCGGCCCAAGATGATATTGTAATAGTAGCAGTAGATGAAGCCTCATTTGGTGATTTGAACTTGCGTTGGCCGTGGCCACGTCAGGTACACGCACGCTTAGTAGATGCCTTGCACCAATCTGGGGCTAAGTTGATAGTATTCGATATTCTGTTTGCTGAGCCTAGCGACATTCCCGGCGATGATGCTATTTTCGCCGCTGCCATTGAAAGAGCGGGCAATGTGGTGTTAGTTAATAAGGTGAGTCGGGCCGAGGGGCGCTCACATGTTAGTGTGCAAGTAAGCCATCCCTTGGAACAGTTGGAGTTGGCCGCAGCCCGGGTGGGCTTGGCCAATATAGAATTTGATCAAGATAAATTCGTTCGCCGTTCATTTTTAGCTGCCGAGTACAATGCCCAGATGCGACCATCATTACCGTTAGCTGTAGTCGCGGAATATATGGGATGGGACGAGCACAGTGTTTATCAGGCCATAGCGGATAGATCTCAGCAGGTTAATTTGGGCCCACATCAGTTGCGTTTGGCGGATAATGGTTCTTTTGTGATTAATTATGCAGGTGGAGTTGGTACCTATCCTACTTATTCCTACTACCAAGTGTTAGCTGGTATGGTACCAACCGAGTGGTTGCAAGGCAAAATTGTGATGATTGGTGCTAGCGAGGAGACGCTACACGATACTTTCTCTACACCGTTCTTTAACAAAGGTCCTACACCTGGGGTGGAGGTACACGCTAATGCTGTAGCCACTTTGCTTTCTGGTCAGCCGATAATAGAGACGCCTTTATGGTGTAGCATGCTGCTAATTTTCAGTCTGGCAGTAATTATTTCACTCGTGTTAGCTGGCATTGGCCCTTGGAAAGGGTTGGCTTTTGTTTGTGGAACAGTGGTTTTATTGCTGATAACCTCGCTGCAGGTGTTTCGCATCGCTCGCTTGTGGTTACCCCTTGTACCGCCGTTAGCAGCAGTGTTAGGTTGTTACGTCATTGTCACTGCCTACCGTTTTGTTCGTGAGGAAGGCGAGCGGCGGCGTATACGGCAGTTGTTTGGCCGTTATGTCTCTGATGACGTGGTAAAAGAAATTGTAGATAGTGAAGAAGGGGTGGCGCTAGGCGGCAAGCGTCAATTGGTCACTATTCTTTTCTCAGACATTAGAGGGTTTACCCCGATGTCGGAACGCATGCAACCCGAAGAAGTGGTCAGTCTGCTTAATGAATATTTTGAAGCTATGACGGCTGTCATCTTTGCTTCAGGTGGCACAATTGATAAGTATGTAGGCGATTGCATTATGGCTTTATGGGGCGCACCTTTGCCAGCACCTGACGATGCAGCTCGGGCTGTGCGAGCAGCGGTGTTAATGCGTCAGGCTTTGGCTGATTTGCAAGAAAAGCATCGAGCAGCTGGCAAAGAACCGTTCGATACTGGGGTAGGCATTAATACTGCCGAAGTGGTAGTGGGCAACATTGGTGCACAACGCCGGCTAGATTATACAGTGATTGGCGACGGCGTGAACCTAGCCGCTCGTTTAGAGAGTGCTACTAAAGAATTAGGAGCATCCATAGTTATTAGCTCTGAAACGTATCAACTGGTGCAAGAGCAGGTGATAGCTCGTCTGCTACCTTTGATTACGGTCAAAGGGAAGGAGCATCCCGTGCAAACCTATGAAGTGCTCGGATGGCGGGAACCTGATGGTAGCCAGCTATTGGTACCAGGGATAGATACACATAACGAAACATCAGCTTAATTGAGGTGACTAGGTGAAAAGCGAACTACGAATTTATGGCGCCCGCGGCAGTTGCCCAGCTATTGGCGATGGATATAAAATATATGGGGGCCACACTGCTTGTATGGCAGCCTTTTTACCGCAAAGCGTAGTTGTACTCGATGGCGGCACAGGGTTAATGAGCCTGGGTAGTGATCTGAGTGATCCGAGCGATCAGAAAGCATACCCTATCAACATATTCCTTACGCATTTACATTACGATCACATATTAGGATTGCCATTTTTCCCGCCAGTCTACCAAAAAGGGCGGCAAATAACCGTTTATTTACCGGAAAATATGGCGGTGTTCCTACAATCGCTGTGGGGGCGCCCCTATTTTCCCGTTTCTTTGCAGAAACTACCAGCGCATGTGAGGTTAAAAGAGTTATCAGGTCATGGCTGTGTGGAGCTGGAAGCGGGCTTTTGTATGCACTATTTACAGATGCATTCCAATGCTCATGAGGATGGCGTTATGATTTATCGGTTATGTTCTCCCGAACGCCAGGTTGCTTATGTCAGCGATGTGGAACTAAGCAGCGATGAAGTGATGGCGGCTACTGCTAGTTTTGTCAGTGGTGCAGATGTGTTGCTGTGCGATGCCCAGTATCTACCGGGTGCTGATTATGAAGAACATCGTGGCTGGGGGCATAATAACACGCAGATGGCACAAGAACTAGCACGCAAAGCCGGTGTTGGACAGTTGCTGCTGATTCATCATGAGCCAGAGCGCGACGATGCCGCCTTAGCGGCAGTAGCAGCACAGGTGGCAAATTGGCAGCCACCCACACAGGTAGCGGCCATAAATACCCGCATATCTTTATGATAAGGGGCGAGTGGCGGTGTCTGTATCAATAACAACTCCAGAATATTATTTTTCCGTATCGGGTTGGGAGCATGCCTCGCTTTTTTTCGACTGTACGCATGTATGGGAAGCATTGGCCAATTTACGGCCTTATATTGATAGTTTATTAACCGAACAAGGTCCTAGCTTTCATGGTCTTGTGATGGAAGGCGCTTGGGTGAGCGATGATGTTATCTTGGCCCCCGGCACCGTGGTGGAGCCGGGAGCCATGATAAAGGGCCCAGCTGTGATAGGTCCAGGGAGTATAGTGCGGCAAGGAGCATATATTCGTGAGTACTGCCTCATAGGTGCCAATTGCGTTGTGGGGCATACCAGCGAAGTAAAAGGGAGCATATTGCTAGATGAAGCTCAAGCACCGCATTTTAATTATGTCGGCGATAGTATTTTGGGCCGACGCGTGAACCTAGGTGCAGGCGTAAAATTATCAAATCTCAAGAACGATCGCAGTTTAATCAGCATTAATACGAAGGAGCAACGCATTGCTACCGGGTTGCATAAGTTGGGTGCCATTATTGGCGACGACGCTGCTATTGGTTGCAATGTGGTGACTAGTCCGGGCACATTGATTGGCCCGCAGGTGTCAGTTTACGCTAATATGGTCGTAAGAGGCTTTTTGCCCGCCCGTAGTATAATGAAGTTACGTCAAGATACACAAGTGGTACCTGTTCGATAACCAGCCAACTAACGCATCAGTCACGCCCGCACTGGGAAGAGCGAGGTGACTGTAATGTATGTGGTTTGGGTAGCTAATAATCCCATTCAATCTCCCTGGTTTAATTCTGCACAGTTGCTGTCGGTAAGAACAAGCGGTATTAGCGCCGACCCACGCTGGGAAGCTGAGTATTTGCCAGCGTCGGCGGGTGTATATATATTGGCACCGCCTACGCCGTTGTGGCTGGCGGAGTTGCTTTTTCATCGTTTGCTAGGCTCATTGGGCCAGCGTGAGATAATAATCACCAAGGTGGGCGGGCGGCTCAGGCTGGCTATTTGGCGCTGGCGGGCGCGGCAGTTGTTGGCCGCTTGGGGTAGGCCAGGAGGTTTACCAGCAGGTTGCTCAGCATATTCGCCTGGTGCCAGGGGAGGAGAGCACTCTAGCCTCAATATGTGTCTGGATGCAGCACAAGCAGAACGGTTATTAACTACACTACCCTGCTTGGCTACACGTCGGTTATCTGGTAATGAGTTGATAGCAGGTTGGCAGTCTGCTGGGGAGAATGTTAGTATTCTCCCGCGCTTGTTACAAATAATGGTGACAGCCGGGTGGTTGAGCCGTATAGCAGCCGTTGGCATGGATGTCAACCTCGCACACCTGCATTGTCGGCGTTGTGGTAGTTGGCGTAGTGTGCGTATGGAGCATTGTGGGCGTTGTGGTTCGCTATGCCCTACCTGCGATGAGTGTGCCAACTTAGGCCGTCTACGAGGCTGCGGTGGCTTGTATGCCAGCATAGTTCGTCCACAAACTGACGAGTGCACTCAACCACCTCTTGCATCTCTGCAACTGCCCTTTACCTTAACGCCAGCCCAACAACGGGCATCGCAACAGCTAGTGAGCGCTATAAGGGAAAAACCAAGGTTACGCATGTTAGTTTGGGCAGCCTGCGGTGCTGGCAAGACAGAGGTGACGTTTGCCGCCATTTGGCAAGTGTTACACTCGGGTGGACAGGTGTTGTTACTGGCACCTAGGCGCGATGTAGTGGCTGATTTATGCGTGCGGTTGCAAGCGGTGTTCGGAGAAGAGAAAGTGAGTGGCCTTTGGGGTGGGGCCGCAGCCAATTGGGGAAACACCCCGGTGTTAGTCGCCACAACGCATCAGGCGTTGCGCTTGTCACCCGCCTTTCAACTGGTGATTTTAGATGAATGCGATGCATTCCCTTATGCTAGCGATCAGTTGTTAGTGCAGGTGGTACAAAAGCTGGCCAGGCAGGCTACTTTTATACAAATGAGTGCTACACCTTCCACTACTATGCTAACAGCAACCAGGCTAGGGGTAGTGAAGCTGGTTTGTATTCCAGCTCGTCATCATGGCTGGCCACTGCCTGTCCCGCAAATATGCTACGATAAATCCTTTTTAACTTGGCCAAACAAGAGAAATGGATTCTCACAGCCATTGCCACCGACGTTGTATAAAGCTGTGTTTAAGGCGAAGGAGGCTTCTGCTCCACTACTGCTATTTGTTCCCCGACGTTCTTTGGTACCAGTTATAGTAAAAGAGCTAACCACGGCGGGTCTAGGACGTGTATGCGGAGCGCACGCCGGTACTGCTAATCGCGATGAGGTACGGCAAAAGCTGTTGGCAGGAGAAATAGATGTGGCTGTAGTAACATCAATTTTTGAGCGAGGTCTTACCTTTCCGTTGGTCGATGTGGCTATCCTCTTTGCTGATCAGCAACGTGTTTTTAATACCGCCGCGTTAGTGCAAATGGCTGGGAGAGTAGGGCGCAGTAAACAACGACCAACGGGGCTGGTGTGGTTTCTGGCAGCGGGGAGCAGCCCTGCTATGCAGCGAGCGCGGCAGATTATTGTGACAATGAACAAACGCGCCCGCAAAGCTGGTCTACTGAACATAGAAGCATAAGTATCTTAGCACAATGAAGTATGTTATTATGTAAGAGAATCTGGTACCCGCCAACCCGTGTAGTCGTGGAGGTAAATCTGTGCCGGGGTTTTCGGTAGGGATTGGCCGTTTGGGTCAGTGCGGTGCTAGCGTGGTAAAAACGATTGGGCAGGAGTTAGGTAACCTGCTATGGTCGCCACCTGAAGAGTGTTTGCTGTGTTGTCGTCCCTTGCCACCGCCAGCTTTTCCGTGGTCGGTTTGGCCCGATCAGGTGAAGCAGTTGTTATGCCCGGATTGTTTGCATCAGTTGCCTTATGTCAGGCAGCCGTATTGTGCGCAGTGTGGGCGTCCGCATCGTGGTGGTAGTGCGATATGTCGGTTGTGCCGGGCAGGTGTCTGCTCCATTAAAGGGGGCAGCGCTACGGCGTATACAGGAGTAATGCAGGAGCTAATTACGGAGTTTAAGTTTAAGGGACGTTCACATTTGGCATTGCCATTAGGCGAATTAGTGAGTGTGGCTGCTTATAAGGTGACTGAGGGTTGGTCGCCAGCAGCTGTGGTGCCTATTCCGCTGCACAGCAGCAGGCAGGCGGTCAGAGGGTATAATCAATCGCTTTTGCTGGGCGAGCGGGTGGCGTTACGTTTAAAACGGCCACTATGGCCAGATGTATTGGTACGCCGACGTGTAACAGCCTTTCAAAGTGGTTTGCGATTGCACGAACGGCGCAAAAATGTGCAGGGAGCATTTGCTGCACCAGAAGTAGGACTTGTGGCTGGGAAACGTCTTCTTTTGGTTGATGATGTTCTTACTACCGGCACCACATTAAGCGCGGCAGCTTTTTCTCTTATACAAGCCGGTGCAGCTGAAGTCCGCTTTGCCACAGTGGCTGTAACCTTGTCTGGTCGGGATGTAATAGTTTCCTAAGCTAGGCAAGGGGATAGCTGCGAGCATCAGTTGCGAAAGGAGGACGGCTCGGCAGTTCAATAGGTGGAAGCATATGGTAGCTATGGCAAGAGCATTACCTTTTGGCTGCCATAATACTGATGGACAAGGCATTCCTTGCCGTCTATCTGTGGCATAATAGTATTGTCTGTAGTAGTTGCCTGCTGGATAAGGACGTAACCGTTATCACAATGGCGACAATGTTTATGGGCGTGCAGGCGCCCAACAACCGATAGGGTTGTTCTAGGGAGGGACCATTAAATTGCTCGTGCTCACGCGTAAGCGGGATGAGAGCATCATCATCGGCGATAACATTAAGATTACCGTGGTCGAAGTGCGCGGCGATCAGGTTAAAATCGGGGTAGATGCACCGCGGGCCATTCCCGTACATCGGGAAGAAGTGTACCGCGAAATTCAAGAAGAACAGCGACGAAGTACAGACGTAGATAACACGTGAAGGATAAACATTAGGGTGTCTCATAAGTAGAGGCACCCTATTTATTACAAGCGTCTATTCTTCACCCATCATAAAACATTGCCATAGTCCTTGCAGTTTTCACTTATAACTTGCGATTTGAAAAATGGTGTAGTATAATAAGTTCGCCGCGTTTGTTCAGGTCTGTGGTTGTAAGTCGAGGCTAGCCGCAGGCGAAGCGACCCACGTAAGGCGGGCAAAGCTCGCTGATCATGGTGCGGCTTAGAGTAAGACCTGCCCATCGCTTCCATCAATTTGAGAAGTAGGTGGAGAGAGCCAGTGTTTACGGCTGAATGGCCTAGGGCTAAAGTTCCAGCAGGCGAGTGTGGGGGAAAAAACCAGGTCAGCTGAGTAGGCGCGGTATTAACGGGCTTAGGGAAGCGAGGGATTCGAGCAGTGTCACTAACAGACAAGACACTAAAGTGCAGGGAATGCGGGCAGGATTTCGTTTTTACAGTGGGAGAACAGACATTTTATTTGGAAAAAGGTTTCCAAAATGAGCCCAGCCGTTGTCGGGATTGCCGAGATGCGCGCAAGCGAGAACGCGAAATGGGTGGATCAGGGCAGTCACGGCAGATGTATAAAGTGATCTGTGCTGAATGCGGTACCGAAACAGAAGTGCCATTTCACCCAAGGGGCGATCGTCCGGTTTATTGTCGCGAATGCTTCCAGAATCATAAAGCCATGTAAAACCGTTTTTCATTATTAATATTTCTTATCTCAGGCAGCCTGGTATGGGCTGTCTGTTTGTATTAATTTACAATGCGGAATGGCAATGTTCCAGGATTCCCGCCTAACAAAAGAGAATAATAAACAGTAGCATCGCGGGCCATTACCGCCTGGCCGGCAACCAAAGGGAGATGGTGCAAATGACACAGGCAGGTACCATGCGCATCACAGTGAAAGGCAAAAACCTGGAGGTAACCGATGCCTTACGCCAGCATGCGGAGAAAAAGGTAGGTAAACTAGGTAAGTATTTTCGCAATGGCGTAGTGGGAGCCGATGTTTTACTCAGCGTGGAGCGAGAGCTGCATATCGCAGAGATTACCTTGCAGGTTGGCGGGTTGTTGTTGCGAGGCGAGAGTCGTACAGTCGATATGTACGGTAGTATAGATTCGGCTGTAGATCGCATTGAAAGGCAGTTGGGTAAGTACAAGGCGAAAATCCAACGGCGGTTGCCAGAAGGACCGCGTATGGCATTGGCGGAGCTCAATGGTAATCGTAAAAATGATGAGGATGTCTCCCCTAAAGTAGTACGCGTTAAACGGTTTGCCATCAAGCCTATGGATGTGGAAGAGGCAATTACACAAATGGAGTTGCTAGGTCACGATTTCTTTATGTTCACTAATGCCGGTACCGATCAAGTGAATGTTGTTTATAAAAGGCGGAACGGCGATTATGGTTTGATTGAACCATCATATTAACCCTATGTATGTTTAGCTTGGCCGGGGGAATCCCCGGCTTTTTTCTTCTATATACTTGATAAAACGTATGGGAAAAAAGGGATTACGAAATAGATCGTAGAAAAAGCCTAAATAGCGAAAACAGCTTGGATGCTGCACTACAGCGTACCAGCCGCGGATCTGGAGGTACTCACCATGGGTAGCCTACCTACAGTTGAGCAAATGGAAGCCAAACTGCAAAAACTGCGAGGCGTTTTTGCAGTTCGGGTGGTTATTGAGGATGACAGCATTCAAGAGATACATATTTTAGCCAGCAAAGAGCGGCCAGTAAAGCAATTGGTACGCGATGTAGAAGCCATGTGTGAAGCCGAGTTTCGTATACACCTAGATCACCGCAAGGTAAGCGTGGCGCAAACAGATGTCCCAGAAAGCCACCAAGAGCAGCTAGATCGGCCGCACCTAATGGGTGTGCGGCAAGAGAGCACTGGTGAGCACGCCACAGTAGCTGTAGAGGTAGCTGTGGGTGCGCAAGTGTATGTGGGCGAGGCTAGCGGCATTGGTGCTAATGCTATGCGCCCCCGGCTGGCAGCTCAAGCAACCATCTGCGCTTTAGAACAGTGTTTACAAAGTGCTTATTGCCTAGAGTTACGCGATTTAACGCAATTTAACTTGGTCGGCAGGCATGGTTATACGGCGGTCCTTTCCCTATTCGGCAAATTGGGTGAAGAAAAGTTAATTGGCTGTGCATTATCAGATAATGATATGCCGGAAACTTGTGTACGGGCAGTGCTTGATGCCATAAATCGTCGTTGGAGTCAGTTATCTGTAGAAAACAATGATCATAGTGGGGTGGGGGTAGAGAAAACACAATCTGAAGTAGGTTAGTTTACAAGACTGGGCCGTGTGCAGGTTTTTATCTCCCTTAGCGAAGCGGATAAGCCGGGCTCTTAAGTACTAGCGGAGCGGAGAGGGCTACGCCAGTATAGGGAGGTTAAAAGCATGTACGCAAGATTTTTGCAGGTGCTCACCGCTATTTTGGCTCTGTTATTGGCTGGCGGCGCTAACTTTACGCGAGGCCGCTAATTAGCGCAACCTGCCATGGCCCGGTTTTTTTGTAGGGGGTGCCAATTGAAACAGATGCTTAAGCAGCTATTAGATATTGATTGGTCGCAGCCACCCATCTCCTTTATTTATACGCTCCTCATTGGTTTGGTTGGCGTGGGTATCTATGTGCAATCGTACCCAAGCTGGTTGGAGCAGATAGTTCCCATTCTATTTTTTACTGTGTTAAATGCGTTGGCCGAATGCTTGCATGTACGTTTGCCACACGCCAACGGGTATGTATCGGTAGGCTTTGCTATATGCTTGGCCTCTTTACTAGATTTAGGACCAGCCAACACAGTGTTTGTTGCCTCTGTTGGAATGGTGTTAGCCAATACTTTTCATGCAAAGCTCCCGTTGGATGCGGTGGTTTTTAACGGTGGGCAAATGGCCATTACAATTTACATTACGGGTATGGTTTGGCAAGCGCTGGGTGGGCGAATGGACCAATTATTGTCAAGGGTGGGAGTGCTGGCTTTGGTGACAGCGGTGGCGGTTTACGCCATAATGAATGTCACATTGGTCACAATCAGCATAGCTCTGGCCCTGCGTAAATCTCTTATTAGAACGTGGTTATCTAGTGTGCGTTGGTTAATTCCCAATTACATAGCATTAGGGTTATTAGGCATACTAGCTGCGGAGATATACCGTGGCTCCTTGGGTATGACAGGTGTCCTTTTAATGTGGATACCATTTTTATTCGCCAGATACTCCTTCCAGCAATATTGGGCTGTACAGCAAGCGCACCTAAAAACTGTGGAAGCGCTAGCGGTGGCTCTAGATGCCCGCGATGCCAATACGCTGGGTCACTCGGAGCGAGTGGCCACTTACGCTCGCGCCATGGCTATACGTATGAACTTAACAGATGAACAAGTGGACAAAGTTTATTATGCGGGCATTTTGCATGATATAGGTAAGATTGGTATCAGTGATCTGGTGTTGAATAAAAAGGGTCGTTTAAATGCCGATGAATTCGACGTTATTAAGAAGCACCCCGAAGTGGGCGCCAATATGGTCTGCTCTATTGGTTTCTTAGAAGATGTAGCCGAGATAATTCGCTACCATCACAAATGGTTCGATGGCAGTGGCTACCCAGCGGATGTAACTACGGAACAAATACCGTTGGGCTCGCGCATTATTGCCGTAGCCGATGCCTTTGATGCCATGACATGCGATAGAGTGTATCGCAGTAGGCTCTCGGCTGAAACAGCCTTGCAACGCTTGGAAAATGGCAGTGGTAGTCAATTTGATGGCCAGGTGGTGCAGGTGTTCAAGGAAGTTTGGCGGCTCGATTTTAGTAACGGCGAGATGGCACCGGAAACATGGTTAAAGATGCACCCTAGTTCTATGGTGGCACCGGTGTGTTAATGGAGGTAAAAGCATGATTCTCGCAGCCTTGCTGGCAGGGTTGCTGCTAGGCTTACTATTAGGTGGAAGGTTGCGTTATATGGCCGCATTGCCTTTGCGTGCCACGGGGGTTATATTGGCTGCCGTAATAATTCGCTACGGTAGTCAATGGTTATTTGATAAAGGGTATCACTGGGTGGGTGCCGCCGATGCCTGGTTATACGGAGCTTCGCTGTTGTGTGTGCTGTGGTTCGTATGGCAAAATAGGAAACTGCCCTCCTTCTGGCTGGTGGGCATGGGAGTAAGCCTTAATGCACTCGTTATTTTTGCTAACGGCGGGCAAATGCCAGTAGCGGCTCATGCTTTGCGGGCAGCGTCTCTAGCCGATTATATAGAACGCTTGCAAGAAGGTACCGTGTTTGCTTATCGGCTGATGGATGAGACAACTCGTTTGCCGTGGTTAGGTGATCGCTTGCCGTTGCCACTACCGTATCTAAGCCCGGAAGTGTTAAGCGTAGGGGATCTTGCTTTGGCAGCTGGCTTATTTGCATTTGCCCTTTTAGCGTTGCAACCACCGTTTTATCGGCGGAGACAAGCGCCGTCGCCGGATAACTCCTCCTTAGATAGCACTATTTAGCTATGGACCGTTTCCTTGTGGTCTGTTGCTCGAGCATGTTATAATGTGCAATGGTATCAGCTATCGGCAGCCGGGCGGAGCAGGAGGTCCCGGTTTTTTACATTTGCCGGGAGGGAACGCTTAATGTTTAATCTACTGAAGCGATTTACAGATGTTAATGCTAAAGAAATAGAGCGCCTTTCGCAACAAGTACAAGTGATTAACGATCTGGAACCCCAAATTAAACAGCTCAGCGATGAACAGCTGCGGGCACGCACAGCTTATTTCAAAGAGCAATTGGCCGAAGGGGCCAGTGTGAACACTATACTGCCTGAAGCCTTTGCTGTAGTACGTGAGGCGGCAGTGCGCACCATTGGTCAGCGGCATTATGATGTGCAGTTAATGGGCGGCATCGTTCTTCATGAGGGGCGCATAGCCGAAATGAAAACTGGCGAAGGAAAGACATTGGTATCTACCTTGCCAGTATATTTAAACGCCTTGCTGGGTCGGGGCGTACATGTAGTCACTGTCAACGACTATTTAGCTCGTTTCCACGCTGAATGGATGGGGCACATACACAAGTTCCTCGGCCTTTCGGTGGGCTGCATTCTGCATCATCTTGATTATGCCCAGCGGCGGCAAGCATACGCTTGCGATATTACCTATGGTACCAACAATGAATTTGGCTTCGATTATTTGCGCGACAACATGGTGATTCACCCCAGCCAGCGGGTACAGCGGCCGTTGTACTATGCGATTGTAGACGAAGTAGACTCCATATTAATTGACGAAGCTCGTACACCCCTTATTATTTCTGGACAGGCTGAAGAATCTACCGAGCATTATTACCGCTTTGCTAAACTGGTGCCTAGGTTGAAGCGGGAAGAAGATTACACAGTAGAAGAGAAGACTCGCCAGGTCGCCATTACAGAAGAAGGCGTAGATAAACTGGAGCAGTGGTTGGGCGTAAACATGTTTGATGAAACCCACTTTGAGCTCACCCACTACATGCAACAAGCGTTGCGTGCTCATACGCTTTATCACCGCGATATCGATTATGTAGTGAAAGATGGCCAGGTTATCATTGTCGATGAATTCACCGGCCGGTTAATGGTTGGTCGGCGTTATGGTGACGGCTTGCACCAGGCTATCGAAGCTAAAGAGAACGTAAAAATAGCCCATGAAACTCAAACGCTGGCTTCAATCACCTTTCAAAACTACTTTCGCATGTATGAAAAATTGGCTGGCATGACTGGCACCGCCGAAACCGAAGAGGCGGAGTTTCAAAAGATTTACGGTATGGATGTAGTGGTTGTACCCACCAACATGCCTATGATTCGCGCAGATAATCCCGATTTGGTTTACAAAAATGAGAAGGCTAAGTTTAACGCTGTGGTTGAGGAGATTGCTAAATTACATCAAGAAGGACGACCGGTGCTGGTGGGCACCATATCCATTGAAAAGTCGGAGCAGTTGTCGGGGATGTTAAAGCGTCGTGGCGTGCCACATATGGTACTCAACGCCAAGAACCACGAAAAAGAAGCGGAAATTATTGCCCAAGCCGGGCGGTATAAAGCGGTCACCATTGCTACCAATATGGCCGGACGTGGTACCGACATTTTACTAGGTGGTAACCCGGAGTTTTTGGCTCGGCAAAAGCTGCGGGCCGAAGGAGTGCCGCCCGAATTACAGGCGGCTGCCATTGAACACACGCCCACTGCCGATCCTGACATTGTGGCGGTGCGTGAGAAGTATCAAAGTTATTACGCGGAAATGAAGAAACAGACCGACGCAGAAAAGGAGAAAGTGCTAGAGCTGGGTGGCCTGATGATTATAGGTACCGAACGGCATGAAAGCCGTCGTATCGATAATCAGTTGCGAGGTCGTAGCGGCCGGCAGGGTGACCCGGGTGCTTCTCGTTTTTATGTGTCATTGGAAGATGAACTAATGCGTTTGTTTGGTTCGCAGCGCATTGCCGGTTTAATGGAACGTTTGGGCTGGCAGGAAGACGAGCCCATTGAGCACAACCGCATAACAAAAGCCATAGAGAACGCGCAACGTAAAGTGGAAGCCTACCACTTTGAAATTCGTGAGCAAGTGCTAAAGTACGATGATGTACTAAACAAACAGCGCGAGGTAGTTTACGAGCTGCGGCGGCAAGTGTTAACCGGAGGCGATACAAAACAGCGGGTGGCCGATATGATGGCCACGGTAGCTGATGAATTAGTAGCCGGCAGTTGCCCGGAAAAAGTGTATCCTGATGAGTGGGATCTACCGGGTTTAGTGAGCGGCTTACAAGATTTAATTGCCGGAGATACAGGTTTACACCCCGATCAGCTGCAAAATAAAGATCGCGCTGAGCTAGCTAAAACTGTTAAAGATAATCTGGCGGCGGCGTATGCGGCACGCCAATCAACCATTGGCGAACAGCAGTTGCGTGAGCTTGAACGAATGGTCATTTTACATTTTATCGATGATAAATGGATGGATCACCTGCGCAATATGGATGATTTGCGTGAAGGAATTGGCTTGCGGGCTTATGCTCAAAAGGACCCGCTGTTAGAGTATCAGTTCGAAGGGTTCCGCAGTTTTCAAATGATGATGGCCGCGTTGCGTATGGATGTGCTGCGTTACTTGTTCCGCATACAAATAGCCAGGGAAGGTGATGCGGAGCAAATGGACTTAAACGAGAAAACAAGGGCTGGTCGGCGCTTACTGGCTATGCAGACCAACCGTGGCGAACAGCAAGCACAAGCGCAGCAACGTGTGAGCGAGAAAGTGGGCCGCAACGACCCTTGCCCGTGTGGATCGGGTAAAAAGTATAAAAAGTGCTGTGGTAGTTAATAAACCGGAGGGATTAACATGCACGATTTAGGGGTTATTAAAGAATCCCTGCATGAGTTAGGACAGAGAATAACGCAAATGGGTGAATATCTTTGACATAGCAGCCACTCAGGCTGAACTAGCCCGTCTAGAAGAGATAATGGGGGCTAGCGATTTTTGGCTAAACCAAACAGAATCGCAACGTGTGACGCAAGCAGCGAGTGTTCTAAAGCGTAAGCTAGAAGCTTGGAAACACCTAAACCACCAATATGAGGAGACCAAAGTATGGTTGCAATTGGTGGAAGAAGAAGGCAGCAGTGCTCTGGATGAAACGGCACAGGCTTTAGCTAAATTGACTAAGGAAGTAGAGCGGCTGGAGCTTGATGCATTGTTAAGCGGCGAATTCGATGCTAACAATGCTATATTGTCTATTCATCCGGGTGCGGGTGGTACAGAATCGCAAGATTGGGCGCAGATGCTAATGCGCATGTACACCCGCTGGGCAGAAGCGCAAGGTTACACTACGGAAGTGCTTGATTTTCAACCGGGTGATGAGGCGGGAATTAAAAGCGTAACAATGCTAATATCCGGCGAGAATGCTTATGGGTATTTAAACGCAGAGAAAGGTGTGCATCGTCTGGTGCGCATATCGCCTTTTGACGCCTCTGGACGACGGCATACATCTTTCGTTTCGGTAGATTGCATGCCCGAGTTATCTGAGAATGACGATGTGAGTATAGATCCTACCGATTTGCGGATAGATACTTTTCGCTCTAGCGGTGCAGGCGGACAGCATGTAAATAAAACGGAATCAGCGATTCGCATAACACACATACCCACAGGTATAGTGGTTTCTTGTCAGTCAGAGCGTTCGCAACATGCTAACCGTGAGTCGGCTATGAAGATTCTACGGGCTAAATTATACGAGAAACAGACGGAGGCCCAACGCGATAAGTTGGCTGATATCCGTGGCGAGCAGCGAGAGATCGCCTGGGGTAGTCAAATTCGTTCGTATGTTTTTTGTCCGTATACTATGGTGAAAGATCATCGCACCAATGTTGAAACGGGTAATGTGCAGTCAGTGATGGATGGTGCTATCGATATGTTCATTGAAGGGTATCTGCGTATGAAAGCTGCAGAGAATTAATTGCGGCGGTGGGGAGGAGCGGTTTGAAAACGGCAGTAGCCATTGTGGCGGTCTTGCTGGCGGCCATGGCCGGTAGCCAGGCGATACTGCCGCCCATAGTAGAAACGCAAATGGAAGCGGCTATCACCGATTCGCTGGAAGCGGTGGAAGCAGTGCGAGTGGATGTGGCGGCCTTCCCGGCCTTACAGCTATGGCGTGGGTATGTGCCACGTCTGACAGTCGATGCACGGCGGGCGAGCATTGATGGGCTCATTATAGAAGCGTTGTTAGTTGATGCCCAAAATATGCAGGTAGACATGAAGGCTTTACGCGCAGGCCAGGGTTTTGTGATACAAAAAGCCGACTCATTGCGGGTGACAGCAACAGTTATAGAGAGCGATTTGAACACCTATTTTGCCAAAGAGTCTGGCACAGCCAACATTAAGGTGCAGTTGGATCCAGAAGAGACCACGGTCAGTGGTGATTTATATGTGTTGGGCCAGCCAGTAGGCGTTACTGTAAAAGGGCACTTTACTATCAGCAGTGCCACCCGGGTGGCTTTTGTGGTAGATGATTTTTTGATAGCTAATACACGGCTACCCCGTTTTATTATTGAACCTTTAGCTGGCAAATGGGCCGTTCAGTTTGATCTGGCTGCTGCGCCGGTGCCATTGGAATTAACGGATATTCGCATTGAAAAGGGGCGGCTTTATATATACGGTCAGCGGCCGCTGAAGCTTCCCGCCGACCAGCCTAATGCTAAATAGGGAGTGTGCTAATGGCCACCTGGTTGCGGCGTTTATATGTTGTTGCTATTGTTCTCTCCATAATAGCTGCTTTAGCAGGGGTTGTTACGCGTATTAGTGTGGAGCGGGAGAACCGTACGGTGGCTTTAGCGATAGATTATTACGCTACACGGCAGTTAGCTGGTTTGTCTGGGCAACCTTTAGCTAATATTTTAGCTAGCTACCGCAGTGCCGGGGTGTGGGGAGTAGGTCTAGAAGAGCTGACTGTAAGTCAAGCTGCCAGAGAAGGGCTGCTCCTGCTTTTGCAGGGGCAAGAGGCTGGCCGGGTGTTACAAGCAATGGAGGTAGGACACCTAGCTTTGCACGAAACAAGCGCCTATGTGGTGTGGCAACCTTCCACTACTCCGCAGTGGTTGCACAATAGTTTGCGTTGGCATCTGCAAACCGGAGGGCGGCTTCTTGTAACTGATGGCGATTTACAAGTGTGCGAGGTGCCTGCCGGGCCCGAACAATCGGGCATGCTGGAAGCCCCAATAACGGCAGCCAATGTGGGTGACCAAGGGCTTGGTATATCGCCAGAGGCTGTTTATCAAATTATGGCCGCCGGGTTGCGAGTGGTACCGCACTTTATCTATACACCGACCATCACTGCTCAAAAAGTAGCTTTCCGTCTTGAACAGCTCTCTGCACCGATATTTAAAGATTCACCAGTTATTTTTGTCGGGAAGTACATTCCCGGGTATCCTGATTATATGCCATTGTGGGTGCAGTTCTTTGAAGATCGGCCAATGCCTATTGGGCTGTTAGAGTTCAATCGCCAGTTAGGCGACTCTTCTTTGGTAGCAGCTGCTGGGCAAAGGGCGATTCGGGTCCATAGCATTTCCACAGCAGAATTAGCACACCTTGAGATGAAGGTAGCCCTACAGCGTTGGCAGCGAGCAGTGCGTGAACGCGATATCCGGCTACTCTATTTGCATCCGATTCCATACGAGCATGCTCTGTTGGCTGATGTACCATCTGCCAATTCACCTTCAGCATTATGGAATGCGAATGTTGAATACGTGCAAGGAGTAGCAGCAGCGGTAAAGGATGCCGGGTTTGCCTTGGGTTCGCCACGGCCATACGAACCATTCGCCAATGGGTTGCCAGCGCTATTGCTTATTACAGCCGGAGTAGCAGCTGCAGCTTGGATGTTGCTTAGCTGTTTCTTCACTTTGCCGGCTGTTGGTGGTCTGTTATTGATGGGTGCGAGTACGCTGGCTTTTGCTCTGCTTTACTTGAAGGGGTATCCCATTTTGGCCCGCCAAGCCACAGCGCTGGCAGCGGCCATCACCTTCCCGCTTCTAGGCATATTGAAAGCCGTTCCAATATGGAGCAATGAGCAAACAGATGCTTCTAAGCTACCGGGTGGCGTGTTAGGGGCGTATTGGCGGTGTGTTGGCATCTCCTTGATCGGAGCCCTTTTAGTGGTAGGTGCTTTGGCCGATGTTCGTTTTATGATAAAAACGTCTCAATTTGCGGGCGTTAAGTTGGCGCATGTGTTACCTCCGCTTATTATTCTCGTGGCGGCGGCCTTGGCTCCGTTACCTTGGCAGTATAGTTTTGGTGTTGTTTCTAAACGTCTGCAGGCTTTGGGCCGTAAGCCAGTGCCAGTGAAGTTTTTAATGGTAGCAGCTCTCTTAGGCGGCGGAGCGTTAATATATGTGTTGCGTACGGGCAATAATGCAGGGTTACCCGTGATTGGCTTCGAGCATCAGGCGCGAGAGTGGCTAGAGAACATTTTGGTGGTGCGGCCGCGCACGAAGGAGATCCTGTTTGGGCATCCGTTGCTGGTGGTAGCTTTGGATCAAGCACGCCGGGGGCGGGCAGGTTTAGCCCGTTGGTTATGTGCTGGTGCGGTTATTGGCCAGCTTTCCATGGTAAATACATTCTCACATATTCATACACCACTACTTATAAGCATGTGGCGGACGTTGGCGGGGCTGATTATTGGCTTAGCCTTGGGGTGGTTTATAGTACGCCCATTGGTGCAGGGTTTGTTGCAGCGTACCAGTATGCGTGGAAGCGATTCGGTTAAATGAGTAAGAGCCAGGAGGGTACAGCAAAAGCCCTGGTACTTTTGGGGTATTACGGGTTTGGTAATGCTGGCGACGAAGCGTTGTTATCGGCCATATTGCAGGGCGTGGCCCAAGTGGCACCATCGGTGCATCCGGTGGTATTAACCACAGATCCATCGGGTACGGCAGCGTTGCATAACGTGGCCACCGGGCAGCGCTGGAGTTTAGGGGCAATTATACGCACCTTTAGAGGTGCACAAGCGTTGATGTTGGGTGGCGGTAGTTTGTTGCAGGATGTTACCAGCCGCCGCAGTGTTTACTACTACCTGGGTGTTCTTTCATTAGCGCAAGTTATGGGTTTACGCACATGCTTGTTTGGACAAGGAATCGGGCCGTTACGTTCTAGGCTAGCCCGGTTGTGGGCGAAGTGCGTTCTCCGCCGCTGTCAAGGCATTTGGTTGCGCGATGAAGCTTCATATAACGAGGTACAAAAGCTAGGTGTGCGATGTGTATGCACCTCAAGCGCCACCAGTAAGCCATTATTACGTATTAGCAGTGACCCGGCTTTCCTTTTGCAAGATACAAAAGCATCAGTAGTTGATGCAATACATAATTCAGCACCACAGTGGGTGGTGGCAGTACGCCCTTGGCCAGCGCCACTGGGCGCCAGCGAAAGCGATTGGCAAAAAAGGATGGCTGCTGCTTTAACAAAAGCGGCGCAAATGGCCAAGGCAAACCTGCTATTCATAACTATGCAGCCAGATACTGATGCGCCGTTGGCCGAATCATTGTGCCAACTGGTTAACAGTGCTGGTTTAGTGGCAACGGTTATAAAACCTACTGATTTTAAGCAAGCACAATCCTTAATTGGTCAAGCTGATTTGGTAATAGGTATGCGTCTGCATGCTTTAGTGATGGCGGCAATTAGCGGTGTAGCGGCGGTAGCTATTAGTTACGATCCAAAGGTGAGCGCACTAGCACAACAGCTTAAGCTACCTGGTATAGCTTGGTCCGATTTATCCAAAGCCCAGGGAGCGGTTAACTTAGCAGAGCAAATTCAAGTAGCTTGGCGAAATGCAGCTATAGCAGGGCCTGCTTTACGCCAGCAAGCTAGGGAAATGCGAAAGCAGGTATTGGATGATCTCTCACAGGCCTTGGCGCTTAGCATTTGCTAAAGGGGGGAGCTGTTTGCAGCGGGTAAACATATTAGGCGTGGGTATTGACCAGGTAAGTCGTAAAGAGGCTCTGCAAATCATCTGTAATTACATAGAACGGGGGCGAGCGGTTCGAGCAGCAGGTTTACCTTTGGACGAGCCAGCGCATGTGGTCACCGTCAACAGCGAAATTGTGATGGCCGCTAATGCACAACCACATTTACACCGCATAATAAACAGCGCTAATTTGGTGGTGGCTGATGGTTCAGGTGTGGTTTGGGCAGCACGCAAGTTGGGCCAACCTTTACCCGAGCGGGTAGCCGGAATAGACCTGATGGGCGAAACATTGCGTGTGTGCGCGGAACGTGGCTGGCGTCCCTTCTTTTTAGGAGCTGCTCCCAGTGTAGCCGAAGCAGCAATAGCTACTTGGCAAAATCGCCTACCACAGTTAGAAGTGGCTGGCTGGGAGCATGGCTATTTCCCAAATGAACAAACTCCATCTGTATTAGAGAAGGTAAGAGAATCCGAGGCTGATTTACTGCTGGTGGCTTTGGGGGCACCTAGGCAAGAGTATTGGATCGATACATACGGCAATCAACTAGCGGTACCTTTGGTAGTGGGCGTGGGTGGTAGCTTCGATGTATGGGCGGGTAGGGTTACTAGGGCACCACGGTGGATGTGCGAATTAGGTTGTGAATGGGCGTATCGCCTATTTCGAGAGCCTACTCGCGCGTGGCGAATGAGTGCTTTGCCCCGGTTTGCGCTGCGCGTTATCTGGACAAAATGGAGAGGAGACTATAAAAAGGGAGCATAAAATAAACTCATGAGCAGGTACCGCAGTGTAGCAGCCAGCTATGCAGGTATTATTACAGGGGCCTTACTTGTGGCCTTAGGTCTGGATTGGCTGCTGGTACCTAACCGCATTGTTGGCGGTGGAGCGAGTGGGTTGGCTACTATCTTCTACCATTTAACAGGTGCGCCAGTTGGTCTGAGCATGATGATCATCAACATTCCCCTCTTTTTGCTTAGTATCAAGATAATAGGTTTACGATTCGGTTTGAAAAGTGTACTGGGTATACTTTCCACCAGTTTATTCGTTGATTTGCTGGCACCTATTTTGACACCGATTACCCATGAGCCAGTGCTGGCCTCCGTATATGGTGGGTTAATTGTGGGCTTGGGGGTCGGTTTAACCATACGCTTTGGCGGTTCTACTGGCGGTACGGATATGGCCTCTCAATTGTTACATCGGTTGACAGGTCTTAGAGTTGGACGGGGTTTATTGCTGGTTGATGGTTTGATCATTATTTTAGCTGGCATCGTATTCAACCCGGAACTCGCCTTATGGAGCCTGCTTTCAGTATTAATCACCAGCAAAGCCATTGATTTACTGCTGGAAGGTCGTAGTGTGGCTAAAGTAGCTTTTATAATATCGCAGCAACCCCAAGCCATTGCCGCAGCAATTTTACGTGATATGGATAGAGGCGTAACCGCTTTGGCTGGTCGCGGTATGTATTCGGGGCAAGAAAAACAGGTATTGTTTGTTATTGTAGGTCGTCACGAAATCGAGCTGCTACGCAGTATAGTTTATTCAATGGATAAACGAGCGTTTGTAGTGATTAGCGATGCACACGATGTGCTAGGCGAAGGATTTCAACCTGTTCCCGGGGTTAGATAGT
>CAYMKM010000016.1:0-20630 GCA_964390985.1 uncultured Clostridia bacterium
ATCCCAGCTTGGGTTCTACCTAAACATCGTACCAGAAACTCGCACCTATGTAAATGGTTCCTTTGCTGTTCGTTGCAGCCAATAGTGGTGCGCCGCCTTAATATCTAGCGAGATCTGTGCTTTTAATTCAGCTGGCGTTGAAAAATGAACGATGTTACGCAGACGCTGATAAAAAGATATGGCTATTCTTTGCCCATATAGCTGACCTTCGTAATTAAGAATGTGGCTTTCCACTGTTTGTTTTGTACCGTGAAACGTGGGTCGAGTGCTGACAGCTGTAAGGGCCGCACCTAGCGGTTTGTTTTCAGAAATACTACTTGCATAGGTAATATAAACACCATCTGCTGGGAGTATTAAGTTGCTATCGCATAGAAGGTTGGCTGTAGGAAATCCCAATGCATGGCCAGTTTTCGTACCAGCTACCACAGTACCTTCCAGGGAGAAAGGACGGGCTAAACCATCGGCAGCTCGTTCAACCTCCCCTGCTTTCACCAACTCACGTAGCCGGGTGCTTGATATAGGCATGCTGTTGTTGCTAATAGGATCTACAATAACTATGCGTAACCCAGCTCGTTCTCCAAGAGTGCGCAAGTCAGCAGCTGTTCCGAGCGCCCCTTTTCCAAATGTGTAATTAAAACCAGCTACAGCACCCATGCACCCTAGGGAGCGCACCAACACTTCATCTATAAACTGTTGTTTACTTAGTGAAGCCAAGGCTGTGGTGAACTCTAGTACCACCACTTTATCGAGTATCGCTTCAAGCAAAGATAAACGACGTTGGTGTGTTGTTAAGCAGGAGGGGGCTCGTTCCGGGTCGAGCACTTCTAAAGGGAGACGATCAAAAGTGCAAACTACCGGTTGCGCTTTTAACTCATGAGCCAGTTTATTCGCCGCTGCTAAAATGGCTACGTGACCTTGATGCACGCCATCAAAAGTGCCTAGTGCTACTACGCAGGGAGCCAATTTTACTTCGCCTGTTAATAATTGCTGGAGGTTGACAGAAAGAAGCAATCTTAGGCCTCCTCCTTGCCAAAAGCTGGTGGGAACACTCGCACCGGCCGCAACCAACCGGCTGTTTCAGTTGATTGTGCTAAAGCCAAAAACACCCCGTCAACATCGTACACCCGAATAAAGGAATCCGAAGTTATGCATTCGGCAAAAAAGGCTTGTCCGGTAGTCAAACGGTGCAAATTCTCCTGATCTGCTATGGTTATCTGCGGCAAGTGCTGCAGTATGCTATCGGGGGGAAGGAGTAGCTGCGACAACTCACCATTATTGGCAGCTAGGGTTAACTCTTCAAGTGTGTGTGTTTGTGCTAGTTGACAGCCTGCAGCTCTAGTGCGAACTAAAAAGGACATATGGGCACCACAACCGAGTTTTTGGCCGATATCGGCGCAAAGAGTGCGTATATACGTGCCAGCTGAGCATTCAATATCTAAAAGAACCCTTGTTCCTGTACCCAAAACCAAAGTGTCTTCCGGCCATATTTTGCGGATGTGCAGCGAGTATATGACAATTTGGCGTTTGGGGCGATCTATTTCTTTACCCTGCCGTGCTAACTGGTACAATCGCTGTCCATCAATTCGTATAGCAGATGTCATAGGGGGCAATTGCATTACAGGACCAATAAAGGCCGCGCAAGCATCGGCCAATTGTCTGGGCGATATTGTACAATCATTTACATCAAGTGTTGTACCACCGCTATCTTGAGTATCAGTAGTGATACCCAAGGTAAGTTCGGTGCGATATGCCTTTTTAGTATCAATGTAAGGTAGTAATCGCGTAGCCCAGCCCACAAATATGGGTAGAACACCACAAGCTCCTGGGTCGAGTGTACCGCCATGACCAACACGCCGTAACCCACATAACCTTCGTATACAGTTCACTGCGTCGTGTGAACTCATGCCAGATGGTTTACAAAGGTTAATAATGCCTACCAATACTATTCACACCCGTTTCAACCGTTACACTAGTAATTGGCACACGCGTTCCATCACCTGTTGGCGTGCTGATATTAATGGCTGTTGAATAGTGCACCCAGCCGCGCGGGCGTGTCCTCCCCCACCAAACTCCTGTGCTAACCTGCTAACATCAACCCATTCCCGCGAGCGAAAGCTTACCCTTACTTCCTTGGGCCCTATCTCGCGAAAAAGTATAGCCACTTCTACTCCTTGAATCATGCGCGGGAATTGAATCATTCCCTCAGATTCATCTTTTTGCACTCCGGCTGCGACCATATCAGTAGCACTTAATGTGGCCCAGGCGGCTTTACCGTTGCATCCTAACTCCAAAGTGGCCAATACCCGGCGCAATAATTGCACGTAAGCCCACGACCGCGTATCGTAAATCTCCCGCGCTATGATGTCAGGAGCAGCTCCTTTTTCAACTAAGTCAGCTGCAAGGTGCAAAACGCGGGCATTAGTATTGCTGAAGCGAAATGCACCTGTATCGGCCATCAATGCGGCATAAAGCAGGGTAGCTACCGGCGGTGTTATTGATAAACCAAATTCTGTAATAAGATCATATATCAACTCTGCTGTCGCAGCCGCGTTAGCATTTAATAGCGTCACATCAGCTTGTTTTGTGTTAGTAACATGGTGGTCGATGTTTAAAAGCAAACGCGCATTATCAGCCCATTCGGTTAAGGGACCCGTACGGTTGATCTCACAATCGACGGCTATCATAATTTCCCAATCATCGGTATTTACCTGATGTGGGGCGCGCACCCGATCTTGCCAAGGTAAAAATTTCCATTGCGGTAGTAGTGGATCAGGCGATACTGGGCAACTTTGTTTGCCCATAGAGCGCAGCGCCCAGTCTAGAGCTAGCATACTACCAATGCAATCGGGATCAGGATCAACATGGCAAGCAAGGAGAAAACGATCTTCACTTTTCAGTAAAGCCGCCACAGATTTCAATTGTGAGCGATAGGCGGCATCAACTGTCATTCCTTGCCTCCTCGTCTTTGTGCAGTTGTGCTATGAGTTGCTCTATGTGACTACCAATTTCCGCTGAACGATCGCGGTGGAAAGACACCTCTGGCGTATAACGTAAAGCAATACGTTGCCCGAGCTGCGAGCGGATATGTCCGGTGCCCGATTCTAAGGCTTGCATAGTACGCTCGATTTCTTGGTCATCACCTAATACACTCACATAAATGCGTGTATAACGCAGGTCCGATGTTAATTCAACGCCAGTAACTGTAACGAATCCTAGACGGGGGTCTTTCATTTTCTGTAGGATATCGCTGGCGTTACGTTTTATTTCTTCACACAAACGCGCTACGCGCTGGGGGCTAGCCATAGCCAATCACCTCATAATCGCGCCACTAGCGGCTAATAAGTTATTGCCGTTTCACTTCCTGCATTTGATACGCCTCTATAACATCGCCCTCCTTGATGTCGTTGAAGCGTTCAATGCCAATGCCACATTCGTATCCTTCTGCTACTTCGCGCGCATCGTCCTTAAAGCGTTTTAGCGAGGATATCTTACCTTCAAATATAATTACGCTGTCGCGTAGTATCCGCACAGAACTATTGCGTAGTATTTTACCGTCGCTAACGTAGCAGCCAGCCACTGTGCCTATGTTGGGTACGCGGAATGTGGCCCGCACATCAGCTCTGCCTAGAACCACTTCTTCAAAAGTAGGATCTAACATACCTGTCATGGCGGCTTTAACATCATCAATTGCCTCGTAAATGACGCGGTAAAGCCTAATATCTACCTCTTCACGCTCGGCAGCGCGCCTAGTAGTAGGATCGGGACGTACATTAAAGCCGATAATAATTCCGTTAGCAGCAGCTGCCAAGGCTACATCCGTTTCACTTATGCCTCCGGCACCGCTGTGGATTACATTAACGCGCACTTTTTCATCTGTTAATTTCTCTAGACTGGCGCCCAAAGCTTCGGCTGTGCCTTTAACATCAGCTTTTAAGACGATGTTAAGGTCTTTAACCTCACCCTCTTGAATCTTGCTATATAGTTCCGATAAACGCAGCCGACCCGATTTTTGCACATCGGCTCGCTTATTGGCTAAGCGTTCTTCTGCCATTTGACGAGCAATGCGCTCGCTCTCCACTACACTGGCTAAATCACCGGCGGCAGGCACGTCATCTAACCCAAGAATGGCCACGGGGGTAGAAGGACCAGCAGTGTTTAGCGAACGCCCACGATAATCGAACATAGCGCGCACTTTACCAGCGGTCATACCAGCAACTAAAGCGTCACCTAGCTTCAGCGTCCCGTTTTGCACTAAGACAGTGGCGACAGGCCCCCGATTTTTATCGAGTTCGGCCTCGATCACCCGACCCTCAGCAGGTCGGTTGGGATTTGCTTTTAACTCACGCATATCAGCGACCAGCAAGATCATTTCTAATAAATCATCTATGCCTAGTTTTTGCAGGGCGGACACTTCAACCATAACGGTATCTCCACCCCAATCTTCAGCTAGCAATCCCTCATCAGCAAGCTGTTGTTTCACGCGATCAGGGTTAGCGCCGGGCCGATCAATTTTATTAACAGCCACTACAATTGGTACTTCAGCTGCACGAGCGTGGTGGATAGCTTCTCGGGTTTGCGGCATAACACCATCGTCAGCAGCAACTACAAGAACAGCGATATCGGTAACTTGCGCGCCACGGGAACGCATTTCTGTAAATGCTTCGTGACCAGGTGTATCCAAGAAAGAAATCTTACGACCATCCTTCTCTACCTGATACGCACCGATATGCTGCGTGATGCCACCAGCTTCAGACTCCACAACTTTGGACTCGCGGATGGCATCAAGTAACGTAGTCTTGCCGTGGTCAACATGGCCAAGAATAGTGATGACAGGCGGTCTGTTCTCCAATTCGCCCGGTTTGTCGGTCGCTTTTGGCTCTTGCTTATCAACTTGCTCATCATCTTGTGGTTTTTCTACAATAGCATCGTGCTTCTCAGCCACTATAGCAGCTACATCGCGGTCGATAACATGGTTAATTGCAGCCATTACTCCGGCACTCATAAGGGTCTTGATGACTGTCGAAGCCGGTAAATCAAGCATTTTAGCTAAATCAGCCACTGTTAGACTATTTGGCAGCACCAACTTCTTCGGACCCATATCTTTGGGTGTTGGTGGTTCTACTGGCTTTGCTTGTTTGCGAGTGCCCCGACGTTTTTTTGTCTGCGCTACATCGGTTTGCACCCCTAATGTGTTGCGGGGAGTGCCGTAGCGACCAGGACGACCAATATTTGTCCGGCCTGCTCGCCGAGTTCCCTGCCGTTTCTCCTCAGTATTCGAAGCTGCGGGCGAAACGTGGTGTTTTGCTCGCGCTGAACGTCTCTCATCTTCAGTGGAAGGCGTAGAAACTGGACGGTTGCTACTGCGGGTGTCTGGTACATTAGCATCTCGCTTTGCTCTTTGGCTGGGAGATGGTCGTTCCGGTGTTTTTTTAACACTCGCTTCAGGTGCAGAAACAGAACGCCTAGCAGCTGGCTTTTTAGAACGTGGCGGTGTTGGCCGCCGTTCTTTAGGCTCTGCTGCTCGTTGAGTAGTAGGTGCATCTGCTGGCGGGGTTGCTGGAACCACTGCCGCCGCGGGTGCTGGTTTTGTGGGAGCCTTTTCTACAGGAGCCTTTTCTGCTACGGGAACCTTTTCTGGTTCTGGAGGAGTGGTAGGCTCGGTATCAATAGCTTTCGCTTCAACAGCTTTAGCTTCAACCGGTTTGACAGTTTCTTCTGTTGAAGGAACGGCGCTGGTTGCGGTTTTGCGAATAGGCCCTCTTCTGCTCCGAGGTGGCATACCAACAGGTCGCGGTTGCACAGCCTTCACTGTCAGGGTGGGCAACTCGCTAGCAGGAGCAAAACGACGCCTAGCCAATTCGGCGTATGTATCGTCAACCATAGAATTCTGGCTTTTTATTTTGGCTCCTAATCCAGTTAGGTATTCCATCAGGGTTTTAACATCGACCCCAATTTCTTTAGCCAGTTCAAAAACGCGTGTTTTTGGCATTAACATCACCTCGGACATAATCCCCTGGTTTGTCTATAGCGGCTAGTAGCCCTTTGGCAAACCCCGGGTGGCAAACAACAATCACTGCACGGTCTGGGCTCCCGATGGCATGGCCTAATGCTGCTTTGCTAATGGCCGTCTCCATCAAGGGAATTCCCGCTCTCTTAGCTTCTTCTATATAAAAACGCTTGGTGCGGTTGGCGGCATCATTCGCCAATATCAGCAAGTGAACATGGCGTCGCTGCAATGCTTCGCGGCAGGCCATATCGCCACTGACTAAATGTCCTGCCTTACGTGCCAACCCCAACAATGCTAACATTTAAATGTCCCTTCTGTCAGCTGTTGGCGTAGTGTCTCAATTAACGCTGAATCCACAGTGCTTTCCAATGCTTTTTCCAGTCGATTACCTTTAATGGCCATCTCAAAGCATTGTATGTTAGGACAAATGTAAGCACCACGACCTGAGCTTTTACCAGTAACATCAATACTCACAATGCCCTGTGGGTCGCGCACAACGCGCACCAAAGCTCGTTTCTCTTTTACCTGGTGGCAGCCAACGCATGTTCTTTGAGGTACCCTTCGTGGCCGCATACTAGTCCTCCAATTTACCCATTAGTTTTGCCAACTCTGAGAGGTCGCGTATCACGTCCTTCTTTTCTTTTCCTCGCTCTTTTTTCTCGTTTTTCGGTTTGGTAACCGGAGTAGCCAAAAACGTATCAGTATCGGGTGTCGACTGACCAGCTACTTCTTCTTCATTATCGTGAGTTGGCACAACAAATAAACGGCTGGCTTCCAAAGCGGCCAATTCTTGCATTTGGCTTTCACTTTTTATATCTATTTTCCATCCACATAGACGTGCTGCCAAACGAGCGTTCTGCCCTTCTTTACCAATCGCCAAAGAGAGTTGGTGATCGGGTACCACAGTGCGGGCAGTTTTATCTTCCAAAATAGTTACACGCAGAACACGGGCTGGGCTTAGCGAGTTGGCAATATAGCTTTCTGGGTCTGGATCCCAAAGGACGATATCTACCTTTTCACCCTTAAGTTCTTGTACCACTGCTTGAACGCGCAACCCACGTGCTCCTACGCAAGCACCGACAGGGTCAACATTGGGGTCGGCGCTCCATACAGCTATTTTTGAACGGCTACCAGCTTCGCGAGCTACCGATTTGATTTCAACAATACCATCGTGTATTTCTGGTACTTCAAGCTCAAAAAGGCGTTTGAGCAATCCCGGATGAGTACGTGAGACCACTACCTGTGGCCCCTTTGTGGTTTTGCGAACTTCAGTGACGTATACTTTCATGCGTGCTCCATGATTGTATGCCTCACGGGGTATTTGTTCGCTAGGTGGTAACACTGCCTCTACCTTACCTAAATCAACAAGGACATTGCGGTGTTCGCTACGTTGAATAATGCCAGTGACAATATCGCCCTCGCGATCTTGGTACTCTTCAAATACCATGGAGCGCTCAGCTTCACGGATGCGTTGAATAACTACCTGTTTAGCGGTTTGCGCAGCAATACGTCCGAAGTCGCGAGGTGTCACCTCAATTTCTACAACGTCGTCGAGCTCGTAATTGGGGTCGAGAGCTTGTGCCTCTTCCAGCGCAATCTCATTTGACTCATCAAGTACTTCTTCAACGACATCTTTGCGGGCGAACACGCGGATTTCGCCGCGGTTATCTAGTTCAACCCGTACGTTTTGAGCTGAACCGTAATTGCGCTTATAAGCTGAGACAATGGCAGCCTCGATAGCTTCAAAAAGGACTGCTTTGGAGATACCCCGTTCTTTTTCTAATTCGTTAAGGGCTCCCATTAACTCGAGATTCATTTTGACCCCGTCCTCCTAATATGCATTACGCCAGTAGCGAGTTTGGCGCACAGCGTATGGTTACACATCGGCTACCAATTGAGCTTTGCTCACCTGTTTCCAAGGGATCTGTACCTCATTACCCTCATGTTGCATTACAATACAATCATTTTGCCACCCAATTAGTGTACCCTGAAAGGCCCGCTGTGAATTAAATGCTGTTCGCAGCCGCAAACGTATTTTACGACCCGCAAATCTATGAAAATCAGCTTCCTTTTTCAGCGGGCGATCAAGACCTGGTGATGAAACCTGCAAAGAATATGCACCCGGTATAGGATCGGCTGCATCAAGTAAAGGGTTAAGGTTATGGGTGAGTAGTTGACAATCATCTAGCGTTATGCCACCGGGTTTATCTATAAGTATACGGAGAATGGAACGATTACCTTCTTTACCATATGTTATATCAACGAGTTCAAGGCCTAGGGTAGCGCATAATGGCTCAACTAATTGGGAAACTGCCGTTGTTACCTTGCCCAATATGTTATACCCTCCTGTTTACATTGGTGGAAAAATCGCCCTACACAGTGGGAAAGAGTGGGGGCAACCCACTCTTTCCCAGGACGCATTCGAAAATATCACATCTGCAGTATACACTAATATATGATCATTGACAAGGTAGCACTCAAAACAAGGAAAGCTGGTCTGTTTCGGGTAAATCGCCCAAACATCCATGGGCAGAGAGTACCTCGGTAACAGCCTTGCTTACCCCGCAACGACGCTTTAAATCTTCAATTGAGGTGAATGGTCGTTCTTTGCGACCCTTATCTATTGATTCCGCTGCTCGTAAGCCCACCCCTTGCAGGCCAATTAAAGGTGGACGTAGCTGTCCTTGTTCGGGTATAAACTGACGTACATCAGACTTATACACGTCAACTGGCATAAAGCGTATGTCGCGAGAAATGGCCTCAATTAACACTTCCAAGTTAGTGGCCATTCCTTGCTCTTTTCCAGTAGCATCGCGGCCTTTTTCGGTTAATTGCTGATGTAACTTAACTATAGAGCTCTTATCTAGGCTCACCCAACTAGCATCAAAATCGTTGGCGCGCACAGTAAAGTAAGCAGCATAAAACTCCAGCGGTCGGTATAGCTTCCAATATGCTTGCCAATAAGCATTAAGGGCGTAAGCAACAGCGTGAGCTTTCGGAAACAGATAACTGATTTTGTTGCATGAGCTTATGTACCAGTCGGGCACCTCGTGTTCTTTCATAATCTCAATATCGCCAGGCTTTAACCCTTTCCCTTTTCGCACTTGTTCCATAATGCGGAAAGCATCTTGGGGCGGCAAGCCCTGGCGTATTAAATAAATCATGATATCATCGCGGCAAGAGATTGTTTGCTCTAATGTGATAACACCTTTTCGCACCAGTTCTTGAGCATTGTTTAACCAAACATCAGTACCGTGTGTTAAACCCATGATATCAACTAGCTCAGCAAAAGTTTTAGGGCGCGTATCTTCGAGCATCTGTCTGGCAAATGCGGTGTTGTACTCTGGAATGGCAAGCGTACCCACTTCCCCACCAGCATCTTCCTTACTTAGCCCCAGGCTGTCTAAACTAAAAAACAAATTTAAGGTAGCTGCATCGTCTAATGGAATATCGCTAATTTTAATATCAGTAAAGTCCTCTAGCATACGCAGCATACTAGGGCCAGTTTGACCAAGAATATCTAGCTTAACAAGTTGGTCGTGTACCTTCTCAAAATCAAAGTGGGTGGTAATAACACCGCTCTCTCTATCATTAGCCGGGTGTTGAATGGGTGTAAATTCGTAGATCTCTTTTCCTTCCGGTAGTACCATGAGGCCACCGGGGTGTTGTCCGGTTGTTCTACGTACACCGGTAATGCCTCGGCACAAATTGTTTATTTGTGCTGTGCGGGCCATCATGTTTCTTTCTTCAAGGTATTTACGTACATAGCCATAGGCGGTTTTCTCGGCCAAAGTACCAATAGTGCCGGCGCGGAAGATACGATCGGCGCCAAAAAGCTCTTCTGTGTATTTGTGCGCTTGAGCTTGGTACTCTTGAGAGAAGTTTAGGTCAATGTCGGGCACTTTATCTCCGGTGAATCCTAAGAAGGTCTCAAATGGAATGTCAAAACCATCGCGCCGCAATGGCGTTTGACAATGCGGGCAATTACGCGCTGGTAAATCGGGACCTACCCTGGCGGAGCCCGACTCCATATCGGCAAAATAGTGGCATTGCGGACATGAGTAGTGGGGCACCAAGGGGTTTACTTCCGAGATCCCGCACAAAAAAGCAACCAGTGAGGAGCCCACTGAGCCACGTGAGCCAACCATATAGCCATCATCTACGGAGTGTTTAACCAGCTTTTGGGCGATTAAGTATAATGAAGCAAAACCATTGCCGATAATTGAGTCCAACTCTTTTTTCAGGCGGTGGGAAACTATCGGTGGCAGTGGATCGCCATAAAGCTGACGAGCGTTTGCTTCAGACATGTGCTGAATTTCTTCTTCTGCTTCCGCAATACGGGGCGGGTAAAACCCGCTGGGGATCGGTTGTAAATCGGCAATCATATCGGCAATACGCTGCGGGTTTTCTATTACTACACGTCTAGCCTCTTCTTCACTTAAATATGCAAATTCGTCCAGCATTTCCTCCGTGGTATGTAGGTATAAAGGTGCCATGTTTTCAGTGTCACTAAAACCATGGCCAGCCATAAGTATTTGTCGGTAAATCTCGTCTTCCGGGTTTATGTAATGAACATCGCCTGTGGCTACTACAGGTTTACCCAACCGATGGCCAACGGCTAAAATACGGCGATTCAACTCCTGCAAATGCTTTTCATCGGTAACTCGGCCATTATCAATCAGGAACTGGTTGTTGGCTAGTGGTTGTAACTCCAAAAAGTCGTAAAAGGCAGCAATTTCATCTAGCTGAGCATCAGGAAGACCAGCTAGAGCCGCTTGGTATAGCTCCCCCGCCTCGCAACCAGAACCTATAATAAGACCGCTACGCAAACGGGTTATCTCTTGTCGGGGGTAACGAGGCCGCCGATAAAAATATTTAATGTGAGCTAACGAGACTAATTCGTATAAATTACGCAAGCCTTCTTGTGTGGCTGCAAAAATAATGGCGTGGTAATTATGAGCTTGCTCATTGGTATCGTTAACTAGGTAGGCCTCTACACCATAAATTACTTTAATATTATGTGCCTTTCCAGCCTGATACGCATCGGGGAAAGCTTGCACCACACCGTGGTCGGTTATGGCTATGGCTGAATGACCCCAAGCTGCAGCTTGACCTACTACAGCTTGTACCTCAGCTATACCGTCCAGCGCGCTCATCTTGGTATGTAGGTGTAGTTCAACTCGCTTACTGGCTGCGTTGTCAACGCGACGGTCTGGCGAGGGAATACGCACCAAATCCTTGGGCATTAAGGTGAGTTCTTGGGTGTAATTATCGTATTGTACCGCACCGCGGGCCGTTATCCAGTAACCTATCTCCAATTGATTGGGCCACTCTTCGTTTTCTTCAACAAATAATTTAGCGCCAATAGAATCACTGCCGTCAGTCATTTCAAAGGTGACAAGGCACCTACCGGATCTCATTTTGCGGATATCAAGCGAAAAAATCTGACCCGTTACGGTAACACTGCGTTCTTCATCTTGTATCTGTGAAAGCGGTTGAGGCTGCTGGTTGATATTTTGTCCCAGCAATACTTGAGTACGATCCTCCGACGCTGCTTTTTCCATTTGTAGTTGCCGTTCTTGCCGACGTTGTAATAACTCGGCTAAATACTCTTCGTCAGTCTCTTCGTTATCGCTAACTACAGATGCATCTGGTGTGGGTGGTGATTCATTTTCATCGTTATCTGTTGCATCAATAAGGGTAACAGCATTTAAACCGAGTGCTAGCGTTAAATGGTGAGTCACTTCTCGTTGTTGTACTGCAGATAAATGCCGAATACCGGTAAGGTGCATTTCCCAAGAGTTATTATCTACATTCACCACCACAGAAGTGATGTGCACTTCTTCCGGAACAGACTCTTTTAAGCCTAGATTGCGGTAAAGAGCGCTCAAGGCGGCTTGTCCGCTAGACGGTTCCACAATGCATAAGCAGCTCATGCCGGTAGCCTCCGTATCTTAGGCCCCGGGGAAGAAACGGGCCAAATCTTGGTAAGTAGCGAACACAAGTAACAACACTAGAATAGCTAAACCGACAGCTTGAGCATTAGCGCGTTGCTGCGGTTCTAAGGGTCGGCGGCGTATAGCCTCATAAACGAATAGTACCAACCAAAATCCATCTAACAATGGTATAGGAAATAGGTTAAACAAACCAAGGTTGATGTTGAGTAAAACAACCAATCGCATCAATGAGGCCAAACCTTCTTGGGCAGCACTGCCTGTGATAACCACTATACCTACCGGACCGGAAATATCCGCCTTCATTCGGCCGGTAATCATGTCACCGACGTAACTCAAAATGGTCACAGTCCAGCGACCCATTTCTAAATATGCAATGCGTAATGAGCGTAACAGCGGTTGCCGTTGTTGATCAAACAATGTGATGCCCACCATAGCTGCATCTGCTGTCGGGTCATATTGCGGGGTGACTGTAAGGTTCACCAGTTCTTTATCCCGACGCATCTGCATTGGTAAATCCTTATTAATATGGGCTTGTATCAGCTCCACTACTTCATTAACATTATCGACCTCAACGTTAGCTACGCTCACAAACTGGTCGCCAGGTTGCATGCCAGCGATGGCGGCTGGGCTGTTAGGTGTAACGCTTTGTATGGTCGGTGGTATACTAACAATCATAAGGTAACAAGCGATCACAATAAAAGCTAATGCTAAATTAGCCAGTGGACCGGCTACAATTACCATCAGCCTTTGCCATAGAGGTTTTTTATCAAACATGGCATGTGCGGGGATAGGTTCCGTTTCTCCTTCTGGATTTTCATCCATACCAGCCATACGGACAAATCCCCCCAAAGGGATACCTCGCAGTGAGTAACGCGTGCCGCGCCATTTTTTCTGCCAAATAACAGGACCATATCCCATGGCGAAATCAAAAATATGAACTCCTGCCAGTTTGGCCGCCGTAAAGTGGCCTAATTCATGAACGAATATCAGCGTACCGAAGACAATTACCACACTTAAAACGGTGGTAATAGCTGCACTAGCTTGTGTGGCAATAATGTTCAAGAATGAACTCCTCTCTGTGAGCGGGATAATCAGCGCAAGTGTGCAGCCACTTGGGCGGCATCTTGACGTGCTTGCTTATCGGTAGCCATGATGATGCTGATATCTGTAGCCTCTTCGAGTTGATGGCTTGCCATACAAGCCTCGACAACTTTAGGTATAGAAGTGAATGCCAATTGGTGTTGCAAGAATAATTGTACGGCTACTTCGTTAGCTGCATTCAGGACTACTGGCATTGTACCGCCCGCTTTGCCGGCAGCATAAGCCAGCTCTAGGCAAGGGAAGCGGGTTGTGTCAGGTGCCTCAAATGTAAGCTCGGCCAGTTCTAACAGGTTTAGCTTCGTGGCCGGCGATGGCCAGCGCTCTGGATGCATTAAGGCCACCTGAATGGGTAGTCGCATATCCGGAGCGCCTAACTGTGCTAGAATTGAGCCATCAATAAACTCTACCATGGAGTGAATAACAGATTGCGGATGAACAACCACCTGAATTTGTTGCCAAGTTAAACCAAATAGCCAGTGAGCTTCAATCACCTCTAGCCCTTTGTTCATGAGAGTGGCTGAGTCAATGGTTACTTTAGCACCCATATTCCAATTGGGGTGACGCAGTGCATCAGCCGGCTTTACTTGAGCTAGTTGTTCTATACTAGCATTGCGAAAAGGTCCACCGGAGGCAGTGAGGTAAATGCGGTTCAAAGGAGCGTTATTACCAGCCAAACATTGAAATATAGCCGAATGCTCGCTATCAATAGGGAGTAAAGTAGCTTGATGCTGGCGAACAAGGCTCATCACTAATTGGCCACCAGCCACCAAAGCCTCCTTATTGGCAAGGCAGATGCGTTTACCAGCACGTGCAGCTGCACAGGTGGGTGGCAGACCAGCCGAACCTACAATAGCTACCACTACCGCATCGGCGCTAGGCCAACTAGCGCAAGTTTGTAGCCCTTCTTCGCCTACCACAATGCGAATACTAGGATCTAGGTTGTTTTTTAATTCTTTAGCTAATGATTGGTCACCAATGCATACCACTTCTGGGCGAAAACGAGCCGCTTGTTCGCACAATAAGGAGACATTACTCCCGGCACTCAAAGCGACTACTTTCAATTTTTCGGGATGATGTGCTATTACCTGGAGTGTGTTCACTCCTATAGAACCAGATGAGCCCAATATAGCTACGTGCAGCATGCTACACACCGCCTTCATTATTAGATGATACCATAACATTACTTGATTCGTTCGAACCAAACTGGGCGTAAAATGCTCAGCCAAAGAGCTTTACTGGCCAATGCGCATAAAGGACCGACAAAAAGACCCATAAAGCCAAAAACCTTAATGCCCACGTATATGGCTACTAAAGAGGTAACAGGGTGCAAGCCAGCTTGGTTTTTCACTAGATGTGGCTCGTAAAACTGCCGAATGATCAACGTAAATAACCATGCTGTAGTGAGCCCGGCAGCCACTACTAATGCCCCTGTTAACCAGTGGTATAAAATAACGGGTATAAACACGGCACTAGGCCCAATAAATGGCAAAAAATCAAACAAACCAGCTAGGGCGCCTAATAACCAAGCATACGGCAAACGGAACATGACAAATGCCAACGTAGTTAAGCATGATGACAAGGCGACTAAAATAATTTGTGCCCTCATAAAACCAGCAATACCAGTGAAAATATCTCTATTCATTTTTGATATACGTTTACGCCAGCTTTCTGGCAAGCTGTTCAAAACATAATCAGCCAATTGGCGACCGTCGCGAGCGAGAAAAAAAGCAGTGAGCACTACAACAGTTATACCCGCTAAAGTAGCTGGCAAACTAGCTATAGCCGTCAGCATTCCGCGTAATAAGGCGTCCATTGTACCAGCCACTTGCGGGCCTAACCGACGAATGCTATCAGCCAAAGGAGTGGGTAGCTCAGCATGGAGTTGATTGATATTAGCTAACCAACTAGCCAAGTTATCTTGTATTGTACGACCTAGTGCAGGCAGATCACTGACTAGCTTGTTTGCATCGCCTAACAATTTTACCAAAATTAAGACTGTGCCACCAACAGCGGCCAAAACGAATGTAAATAAACAAATAGCAGCTGACCAACCCCGTGATAAACCAGTAGTAGCTAACTTGTTTACTGGGCCGTCAATTAATGCGGCTAGCATCACAGCCAGAACAAATGGCGCTATATAAGGCAATAGCCAACGTAAGGCCAATGGCAAACCAATAATACAAATAACCGTTATAATTAAAGCTTGTAGGGAGCGGATGATCGTTGCCACCCCCTAAGGCTACATATACCTACATAATAAGCAGCCAAAGATAGTAGACTGCCGGACCGGCAAAAATAAGGCTATCGAAGCGATCGAGTACCCCACCGTGCCCAGGAAGCAAATGACCGGAGTCTTTCACTTCCGCTTCCCGTTTCATTGCCGACTCTACCAAGTCGCCAATTTGGGCGGCGAGAGCAGTACCTAGGCCAAAAACCAGACCTTGCCAAAGGGGCCACCCTGCCACGTGAGCGATGATAGTGTTGGCAATAAGAGCACCGGCTACGCCAGCCAAGGCACCTTCTACAGATTTATTGGGGCTGATGAGCGGTACCAAGGGTGTACGACCAAAGCGCGAACCAATGAAAAAGGCCATACTATCTGTAAACCAGGTACCTAATACAGCCATTAATACCAAAGGTATGCCTGCTGCTCGTGTTAAGAAAAGGTGGGCATATAATCCGATATACATGCTACTCAAACAAATAGCAGCGGTGCGTTGCAGTGGTTTTCTGGTTGTAGCTATTTCAATAGTGAGTAACAGCATTAACGGTAAGGCATAAACAACTGGTGCGGAAAACCGGCCCGATCCGTCTCCAACGGAAATATATGCGATGGTAAGTAAATAAAGGCCTCCACCCACGACCCAAGGCCACGTATTTTTATAGCCCAATTTAGTTAAAAGCGATGAGAGTTCCAGTCCGCTTAAGGTGACCAGCACCGCTAAAAAAAGAAACCATGCTAGGCCTCCTTTTATAAGGAAGAAGATAAATATTGGTATTCCCGCCAGGGCTGTCAGCCAGCGCAGGAGCACTAACTTCACACCTTTCCGAAGCGACGATCTCTCTTTTGGTATTCTAGTAAGGCTTGCTCTAAATGCTCGTCTTGAAAGTCAGGCCAATATATAGGGGTTACGTAAATTTCCGTATAGGCAATTTGCCAGAGCAAAAAATTACTGACGCGCATCTCGCCGCCGGTACGAATTAATAGGTCAGGATCAGGCAACCCACCAGTGAATAACAATGCGCTAAACATATTTTCATCTATTGCATTAGGGTCCAGCTTGTGCTGTTGCACTTGCTGACATAGAATCCGACAAGCGTTAAGGATTTCCGCCCGCCCACCATAGTTAAAGGCGATATTTAATATCAGTCCACTGTTATTCGCCGTCAGTTTCTCAGCATCTTCAATACGCGAGCGAGTATTTTCTGCTAGATTTCGACGAGAGCCAATCACGTTAACTCGTACATTATTGGCATGTAACTGGCTTACCTCTTGAATAAATACCTCTTCAAACAAGCGCAAAAGAAAATGCACTTCATCTTTGGGTCTATGCCAATTCTCTGTGGAAAAGGCGAAAACAGTGAGCATGGGTATACCCCACTGTGCGCAGGTTTTTACAACGCGGTGTAAAGTAGTAACGCCAGCGCGATGGCCAGCCATGCGCGGCAAACCGCGCTTGGTTGCCCAGCGGCCATTGCCGTCCATAATTATAGCGATATGGCGCGGTAGATGTTCGTTATTCATTCCCCGGCCCAGCGCCAATCCTCCCCCTTATTTTCTGGTATCTGGCAGATCCAATTGCCATTTTTCCGCGCAAACCACCAGTTCAATTTGGTTTTCGCCAGTGATACGTTGCCTAATAACCCGCCATGGCGGGCCTTCCCACTGCGAATCCAAGTCAGGTAAAGATGGCGTGATCGGTTGGTAGCGCTGGTATTCAGTAGGTACGGCGTTAACTGTAAGCCCCAGCGCTACACAAACTTCCTGGGCGGCAGGCCATTCCCACCCCAGTAAGTCCGGGATATCCACGAATGCTAAACCTCCATTATTTCTTGCTCCTTGGCCAGTAACACCTGGTCAATTTCTTTGATGTAGCGATCCGTAAGATCCTGCACTTGCTTCTCATAGCGGCGAGCGTCATCTTCAGGCAAAGAACTCTGTTTTTCCTCAGCCTTTATGGTATCGTTAATGTCTCTGCGTATGTTGCGTATTGCCACTCGCATTTCTTCAGCTACTTTGCGGACTAACCGAACTAATTCCTTACGTCTCTCACCAGTTAACGGAGGTATGACCAAACGAATTATTTGACCATCGTTATTAGGCGTAAGACCTAAATCAGATTGTAGTATGGCTTTCTCTACGTCCTTTATTGACGATTTGTCCCATGGTTGAATGGTTATAAGTCGGGGCTCGGGCACAGCAATGTTAGCTAGTTGGTTCAAAGGGGTTGGCGTATTATAATAATTAACTGTCACCCGATCTAGTATGGCGGGATTAGCCCGACCCGTCCTTACGGTAGAAAACTCCCGTTTGGTGTTCGCTACCACAGCCTTCATTTTTTCTTCCGTCCCATTTATCACATCTTTGAGCACTACTGTACCTCCCTTCATTCTAATAGGGGTTAACTAACTCGAGTGCCTATGTTCTCACCTTTTATAGCCCGCAAGACGTTGCCTGGTTCATCGAAGTTAAACACAATGATGGGAATGTTATTATCCATACATAGCGAAGTGGCAGTAGAATCCATTACTCGCAGACCTTGCTGCAAAACTTGCAGATAGCTTAGTTCAGAGTACCGACGTGCCGTGGGGTTTTGGCGAGGATCGCAATCGTACACACCATCGACACCCCGTTTAGCCATCAGCAGCACTTGGGCTTCCATTTCTAGTGCCCGTAAAGCGGCAGTGGTATCGGTAGAAAAGTATGGGTTTCCGGTACCTGCGGCAAAAATAACAACCCGCCCTTTTTCTAAATGCCTAATAGCACGGCGACGAATGTAGGGCTCTGCCACCTGCCGCATTTCTATGGCAGTTTGCACACGAGTGACCAAACCCTCTTTTTCCATAGCGTCCTGCAACGCTAAAGAGTTGATAACTGTACCTAACATACCCATATAATCGGCAGTAGCTCTATCCATACCCATTTCGCTGGCGGTTGCTCCACGCCAGATGTTTCCGGCACCAACTACCATACACACCTGAACGCCTAAGGCAACCGGGGTTTTTAACTCTTCGGCAATTCGTTTTACTACTTGCAGATCGAGACCAAAGCCTTGGTTGCCTGCCAATGCTTCGCCGCTCAGTTTAACCATGACCCGCTGGTATATGGGTTTATCCAAGGGTATCTCTCCTTGATTTTGACCTAACATGGGTAAATTAAAGGGCAGGAGGCTTTACTCCTGCCCACATTTATTCGTTCTTTGATACCCGCTCGCCTTTTTCAAAACGGGCAAAACGGGAAACAGTGATGTTCTCGCCCAAAGTGGCGATTTTTTCACTAATAACCTGCTGTACAGTTTTAGAATCGTCTTTAATAAATACCTGTTCCAGCAAGCAGCTTTCTTTATAAAATTTATCTACCCGGCCCTCGACAATTTTAGGAATGATTTTCTCTGGTTTGCCTTCGTTGCGGGCAGCTGCCTCGTAAACCGAACGCTCACGTTCTAAGTCGTTGGCGCTAACATCATCACGGCTAACATAAACTGGTCTCGCAGCCGCGACTTGCATGGCTAAATCGCGCACTAGCTCTTTAAATTGGTCAGTTTTAGCCACAAAATCCGTTTCACAGTTCACTTCTATAAGGACACCTATACGCCCGCCCATGTGAATGTAAGAATCAATTGTACCTTCGCCAGCCACACGACCAGCTTTTTTGGCGGCCGCAGCCAACCCCTTTTCTCTAAGGTATTTAATTGCTGCCTCCATGTCGCCTTTAGCTTCCTGTAAAGCTTTGCGGCAGTCCAAAACGCCTGCCTGAGTCCGCTCCCGTAATTCTTTAACCAGTTCGGTTGATATGTTTGCCACTTATATTCACGCTCCTTTGATGCCTATGTTAGTATGGTGCACAAAAAAAGCGGTCAGCACGCGGGTGGCGGTGAGCCACGGCGCACGACCGCCTTAAATTATACCTAAATTACTCTTCCTGTTGCTGCTCTTCTAAGCTAGTAATATCCTCTTCGTTTTCGTTTTGTTCTGAAGGATCCTCTGGAGATTCTTCCAGCCCTTCCCGGCCTTCAATAACAGCATCAGCCATTTTACTGGTGATGAGTCGGACAGCGCGAATAGCATCATCGTTGCCAGGAATTACAAAATCCACTTCGTCGGGGTCGCAATTTGTATCCACAATAGCTATTACAGGAATACCGAGTTTGCGGGCTTCAGCGACAGCATTACGTTCTTTGCGTGGATCAACTATGAAAACAGCGTTCGGTAAGCGGTTCATGTTGCGAATCCCGCCTAAAAAGCGCTCAAGACGCTCCATCTCTTTGCGTAGCTCTAAAACTTCTTTTTTAGGTAGGACGCTAAATGAACCGTCTGTTTCCATCGCTTCTAGTTGGTGTAAACGCTGAATTCGACTGCGAATGGTTTTGAAGTTTGTGAGCATGCCTCCTAGCCAACGGTTGTTGACAAATGGCATGTCGCAACGAATAGCCTCGCTACGAATGGTTTCTTGAGCTTGCTTTTTAGTACCGACAAACAGCACGCTTCCCCCGTCGCGGGAAATCTCTTTGGTAAAAGTCTCTGCTTCTTGGATTTTCTTAACTGTTTTTTGTAAATCAATGATGTAAACCCCGTTGCGCTCATGAAAAATGTACGCTGCCATTTTGGGGTTCCAACGCCTCGTCTGATGACCAAAGTGTACACCAGCTTCGAGAAGTTGTTTCATAGAAATGGACATGAAAAACTCGCCATCCTTTTAGGTTATTTGCCTCCGGGGCCTCATTCTTACTGCTTACCCAGCAAGGGCACCTAGCAGATAAGTCTGCACCCGTGTGTGATCGGCCACCGCATAGTATACCACGCAAGGCAGCATCTATCAACCCGGGGGCTTTGAATCTGCATTAAATTTAATGGCCAAATGCCCATCTGATTGTTGAGTAATAACTCCTCGTACTAGCAATTGGCCATTGGCAAATACTTCTACCGAGCATCCAGCGAAAATACTAACACATAAAGAATCATTTTTCCGCCATTTAGCAACAGCACCAATTAGATGCTGGCCTGCTGGTATTTGAACGCTGATCGACAGCGGAATGGATGCTAAAGCGGTGGAAATATCCGTGCATACGAGTGGCTGTTCACTGGCCACTATTGATCTGTTTTCGCATGGTACTAATATTAGCAGACGCTCGTTTATACCAGGTAGACGAAATGTTAATTCAAGCACAAAATGATCGTCGTCAGAAAGTAGTGTACTCTCTCTTTCTGTTTCAGAAAACCAATGCTGAAGTGGTCCAACAATAGCTTCGTGAGTTTGTTGTGGCATTAACCTGGCGAGAAGCTGACTGGATATCTCTTCAATAACACGAGTTAAGCCGGCATATACAAAAGAGTCAATGGCCACC
>CAYMKM010000017.1:0-18516 GCA_964390985.1 uncultured Clostridia bacterium
GTTAAGCGGCGATCTGCTGAGCCTTCACGTAGTAATAGCCGATATTCTGCACGTGAGGTAAGTATACGGTACGGTTCACCGGTACCTTTAGTCACTAAATCATCAATAAGAACGCCTATGTAGGCCTCGTCGCGGCGGAGTACAATTGGCTCCTCACCGCGCAAATAACGAACGGCGTTAATCCCGGCCATCAGCCCTTGAGCTGCTGCTTCTTCGTAACCAGTGCTACCATTTATTTGTCCGGCTGCATATAACCCCGGATACCTCTTGAATTGCAAGGTGTGTTCCAATTGCAAAGGATCTAAACAGTCGTACTCTATGGCGTAACCGTATAAAGTAATCTCTGCTTTTTCCAGTCCCACTATGGTGTGCACAAACTCTTCTTGTACTTCAGCGGGTAAACTAGTGGATAACCCCGACAAATACATTTCGTCACTATTACAGCCTTCCGGCTCTACAAATACCTGGTGGCGTTGACGGTCAGGGAATAATTTCAATTTGGCCTCTATTGATGGACAATACCGGGGACCTGGCCCGGTAATTGCCCCACTATATAGCGATGCCCGATGCATATTAGCCCGAATAATAGCATGTGTTGCCTCATTGGTATACGTCAGCCAACAAGACTCTTCCGCTAAACGCTCGCTTGTTTCACAAAAAGAGAAGCCGCTCAAATCACTGTCGCCAGCGTACTCTTCCATGCGTGCATAATCCAGCGTGTGACGGCGTGCTCTTGGCGGCGTACCAGTTTTAAACCGTACAATGCTTAACCCTAACTCCTGCATATGGGTGCTGAGCCTGCTTGCTACCGGTTTGTCGTAGGGACCAGCGGCATAATGCACCTCGCCACGGTGTATGCAAGCATTCAAGTAGGTACCCATGGACAAAATGACCGCTTTGGCCTCAATGCGGCTGCCGTCGGCCAGCACTACGCCACCAACGCCGTTATCGCCAATGATTAACCGAATCACTTCGCCCTGCAGCACCTGTAAGCCCGGTTGCGTCTCCAACACCTTGCGTAATCGCCGATGATACGCATTCCGATCTGCCTGGGCCCGTATACTTTGTACAGCTGGCCCTTTGCCGGTATTTAACCGCCGTAATTGAACAGCGGTAGCATCTACATTGCGGCCCATCTCGCCACCTAAAGCATCTATTTCTCGTACCAAGTGCCCCTTACCTGGCCCACCAATGGATGGGTTGCAGGGCATTAACCCAATGGATTGCTTCTCCATCACAATCACAATTGTCTGTTTGCCCATTCGGGCGGTGGCTAATGCTGCTTCACTGCCGGCATGCCCGGCACCCACCACCACCACATCGGCAATATATTTACTGCTCATGCTTCACTTCCCCACGCAAAAACGGCTGAATATCTCATCTAGCAGTTCATCTCGGCAGCTAACACCCGTTAGCTCCCCTAAGTGCCATATAGCATCCTCTAGCTCTAGTGCCAGACAATCTGCGGTTATTCCTGCCGCCACACCCGCTTGCACTCGTTGCAAAGCTGCCAACGCCCCACGTAAGGCACCCACCTGCCTACTCCTGGTAACCAATGCTGGTGGCACACCAACTTCGTAATCCCCAGTTAGTTGCATCACCTGGGCCATGGTCTGCTCTAGCTCATTTTGCCCATCGCCATGCAGTGCACTAACATGCACTACTGGTAGGTTTGCTAACCTTTCTTTAGGAAACAGCTGCGGTAAATCGCTTTTATTCACCACGGCTATTGCTTTTCTGCCCTGTGTGGCCGCCAATACCTGCTTGTCATCTTCATTAAATTCTTGTGAACCATCAAACACCGCTAATAACAAATCGGCCGCTGACATTCTTTGCCGAGTGCGTTCCATACCTATCATTTCCAACTGCTGACCCTCTTGGCGCAAGCCAGCCGTATCACTTAGGCGAAAAGAGACCCCGGCAATTTCAATTGATTCTTCTATTACATCCCGGGTGGTACCAGCCATTGGAGTGACTATGGCTCGTTCGGTAGCCAGTAGCATGTTTAGCAAGCTCGATTTACCCACATTCGGTCGCCCAATGAGCACAGCATCTATGCCAACGCGCACCTGTATACCCCGCTGTGCCCCGGCAATTAGCTGTTGCAACTCTTTCATCATCTCATCGGTTTGATCAAGCCATGTTTTAGGTGCTAGATCAGGTACATCCTCAGGATAATCAATCGCTGCTTGCACATGGGCCAAAAACCCAAGTATCACCGAGCGAACTGCTTCTATTTGCTTGGAAAGGCCCCCGACCAGTTGCTGTGCGGCAGCCACAGCGGCTTGGCTCGATGCCGCGTCCAACAAATCCCCCACTGCTTCCACTTGAATTAAGTCGAGTTTACCGTTAAAAAACGCTCTACGGGTAAATTCGCCCGGCCCGGCGGTCCTAGCACCAGCTGTAATACATAATTCCAGCACTTGCCGCAGTACCATGGGACTGCCGTGGCAATGAAACTCCACCATATCTTCGCCAGTATAACTGTGCGGTGAGCGCATCACCACCACCAAGCAATCATCGAGTACATCACCGGAAGCATTGTGTATGCGGGCCTGATAAAGGTGGTGACTATTAGCCCGGGTTAAATTCATCTGTGCCTTGATCGGCCGGCATATGATGTCAGCTATATATATTGCTTGTGGACCGCTTAAGCGGACAATGCCAATAGCAGCCGGTGCCAATGCTGTTGATATAGCCACAATAGTCTCCTGTAGCACATTTATCGCCTCCTGCCAGCCAATACACAAAAACCCCGGTATGCGGCCGGGGTCTTTACAAAATAAGCCGCAACTACAGGCTAGCTATTTACGGGAATAACTACTACTCGCCGATAAGGATCTTCACCTTCACTAGCAGTCTCCACTTGAGTATCGTCTGCTAATGCCATATGTATAATACGCCGTTCGGCAGCATTCATAGGCTCCAAGGCTACTTTTTGACCTTGAGCTTTGGCTCTGTCGGCCATACGCTGAGCGATGTCGTAGAGAGCTTTTTCGCGCCTTTGCCTGTATCCTTCGGCATCTAAAACAATGCGTACCCAATCGCCGCTTCCTTTATTGGCAACTACATTGACCAAATATTGCATGGCATCGAGCATCTGCCCCCGATGACCAATAACCAAACCAAGATTCTGCCCCTCCATGGTAAACACTATGGTACCGTCATCTGATACCCCTTGCGTAAAAGTGACTTTTGCATCGAGTTGATCGAGTAAACCTTGCAAAAATGCTGCGCCAGTTTGCACCTTCTGCGATTGCAGATCCTTAGGTTTAACTAAAACGCGCGCCTGTTTGCTACCTAACAAGCCAAATAAACCTTTGGACCCTTCATCAATCACTTCTATTTCTACTTGTTCCTTCGATAACTCTAGCTCGCGCAAAGCCTCTTCGACAGCTTCTTCTACCGTGCGCGCATACTTCTCTACCGATCTCATTAAGCTTCACTGCCTCCCCTTTTCAAACCGCTCCGGTTAGACATCCAATAATGTTGGGCGATGGCAAATAAGTTACCTACTATCCAATACAAAACCAGTCCTGCTTCAAATCTAGTACTCATCCAAGTAAGAAAGATCGGCATCATAATAAGCATACTTTTTTGCGAAGGATCGGTGGCTGTTTGCGACATAGACCAGTAGGTAGTTAGCCCCGATATCACCGGAAGAATCATATATGGGTCTGGCTTAATTAGGTTCCACCCTAAAAACTGGCTGGAAAATGGTTCTGGCGGTAAATTTGTAGAAATGGATCTCAACGCGCCAAATACAGCCCATATAAACGGTATTTGTAACAACAACGGCAAGCAGCCCGATAAAGGATTATAATTGTGCTTTTTATATAGCTCCAACATCCTTTTCTGCTGTTCTTGCGGATCAGCCTTGAACTTAGTTTGTATCTCCTTCATGGCCGGCTGTATTTCCTTCATTTTAGCCGTGGTTTTTATTTGATTCACATAAAGAGGGAACAATATCACCCTGGTAAGGATCGTAAGCAGAATAATAGCGATACCAAAATTACCACTTAAATTATAGAAGTATAGCAGCACATTACGCATTAAATCGGTTAGTAAGCCCATTCACTTCGCCTCCCAACTTAATCTACCGGGTCGTACCCTCCCGCGTGCCAAGGGTGACACCTAAGCAGGCGTTTTAACGCCTTCCAACTACCCTTGGCCAAACCGTAGCGAGTAATGGCTTGCGCGGCATACATTGAACAGGTAGGGTAGTACCGGCACGAGCGGGGGAAGAGTGGCGAAATATACTTTTGATACATACATATCAAGGCCAGTGCCATACGCCGCAAAACACAACCACTTCCACACAAAATATTTCTACGATTTATTCTGTGGGTCACATAACACTCCTAAACGATTAAGAGCCTCGTGTACTTCGGCACTAAGTTGCTGAAATTCGGCCTTGGTAGCCGCCATGCGCGCGGCCACCACTATATCAACACCCGTCACTAACCGCTCCCGCCTGACAATTTCACGCAGGCGGCGTTTTACCTTGTTCCTTTTTACAGCTTTGCCCAATTTCTTGCTTACAGAGAACCCCACCCGGGTATCAGCCAGGTTGTTGCCACGAGCATATACCACTACGTAATGCCCTTTTGCCATGCGTCCCTTTTTGTAACATAGGGCAAAATCAGCAGTTTTGGTAAGGCGCTCCATCTATACATTGCCCCCCGAAACGACCCTGGGGCCCGTACCTGCTGGTACCGACCCTCAAATAGCCGTGCTTATGAAACGGGGGTACCACCACCTGGCCTCCCCATATATCTTTATGCCGACGCCGATACTGAAAGCCGTTTGCGGCCTTTAGCCCGACGACGACGTATCACACTGCGCCCACCTGGAGTGCTCATGCGTACTAAGAACCCATGTGTGCGAAACCTCTTACGCTTTTTAGGCTGATATGTCCGTTTCACTGGTAATGCTCCTCTACCGAAAACTAAGATGCCTTTTGATGGGCATCATTACGATTATACCCACCAAGCAAATAGTGTTCAAGTTAAAATACTTAACAAGCTCAAAATGCCCTGGCAAACCAGACAGTATGCTTGGCTGGTTTCTGACATACCAAACAAGTTTCCTTATGTGTTGGTGGCTGGAAAGGAATGTTGCGCGACGTCGCTTTTGTCTGCTCTTTTACCGCAGCTTCACAGGCTTCATCGCCACACCAACCCGCCAACACAAAGCCGCCTGAATCAGCCAATATTCCCGCCAACTCCTCCATATTATCAGCCTGGTGCGAATGTTCCTCCTGGAATTTCTTTGCCCGGATAAACATGTTTTCCTGTATCTCCTGTAACATGTGACGCACCTGCTCGGCCAACCCAGATTGAGATAACGGCGTTTTCTCGCCAGTATCGCGGCGTACAGCCACCACCTGGTTGTTTTCCACATCGCGAGGTCCTAACTCCAAACGCAAGGGTACTCCTCGCATCTCGTACTCATTAAACTTCCACCCTGGGCTGTATTCGTCTCTAGTATCAGCCTTTACTCGAATGCCAGCATCTTCTAGTTCAGCTGTTAATGGATCTAAGCGAGCCAACACCTGTGCCCTGGTTTTAGCCGGACCTACTGGAATAAATGCTACTTGTAATGGTGCTACTTTGGGCGGCAATACCAAACCGCGATCATCGCCATGCACCATCACCAAAGCACCTATTAACCGAGTAGAAGCTCCCCACGAGGTAGTATAAACATATTTTAATGTATTATCATTATCAAGGTACTTAATATCGAAGGCACGGGCGAAGTTTTGTCCCAGGTAGTGCGAGGTGCCTGCTTGCAAGGCCCAACCATTTTTCATCATCGCTTCTATAGAGTAGGTGTCTACCGCGCCAGCAAACCGTTCTGTAGGTGTTTTTTCGCCACATATGACCGGAATGGCCAGTTCACTTTCCACAAAATCGCGGTATACCTCCAGCATTTTCGTGGTCTCTTCACGCGCCTCTTCCGCGGTGGCATGGGCGGTATGGCCTTCCTGCCATAGAAACTCCGATGTGCGAAGAAAAGGTAGCGTCCGCTTCTCCCAACGAACTACATTGGCCCACTGATTTATTAACACCGGTAGATCGCGGTAGCTTTTAATCCACTGTGCATACATGTAACCAATAATGGTCTCTGACGTCGGCCTGATAGCCAGTCGCTCTTCTAACTTTTCGCCGCCAGCCTCTGTCACCCAGGGTAGCTCGGGATTGAAACCTTCCACGTGCTCTTTTTCTTTTTGCAAAAAGCTCTCCGGAATGAAGAGCGGAAAATATGCATTGCGATGGCCCGTGGCTTTGAAGCGGCGATCTAGCCCTGCTTGAATACGCTCCCATAGCTCATAACCATCCGGCCGAAACACAATACATCCTCTTACTGGCGCATAATCCATTAACTTAGCTTTAATGATCGTCTCTCTATACCAACGAGAGAAGTTATCTTCTTGTGCAGTGATTTCTTGTACGTACTCTTTTTCGGATGACACTATGCCATCCTCCCTTCCTTACCAGTGAACAACTGATTCCAGGCTAACAAGCACACCTGCAGCTGTCAACCTTTTGGCTTAGCAGGTACTGCTTGTGGATTCATTTGTGGATAAGTTGTGGAGATTTTATTTATCTACACCTGCCAAAATATCTATCCCCACAGGTTGTGGATAACTTTTTTATTTAGGCTTTTTCTGTTGCGCTAAACAGCCGTACAGGCTCATTTTACCCACATTCGACTTATCCACATCCCTCTGTGGATCATTTGAGGGCTGCTTTCCGTACAAAACGATTAAATAACCTTCTCAAGCGACTATAAAACATGTGGATAACTTGTGGATTGTGTGAGTTCAATCCCTAAAGTGGCGCACTACCGTACGGCAGGAGTCCACAAAAACCTCGTAGAATAACGAGACTACCGCCAAACGCCTTTTCCTGGCTGCAGTTCACTGGCGGACTATTTATCTAAAGCCTCATTAGTGCGCTTGTTCGTTCGCCAGAACAGCCAATTGTACAAGGGAGGTGGACGACCCTCACGGGTCGATGGACATTATGCTTTCTACGGTTTCGGATGTCTGGTGTCAGGTTCTTTCCAAAGCCAAGGAAGAACTGGATAACCCCAACTACGATTACCTCCTGGAAGGTACACGTGCTCTGCATTCCGACAACAGTACATTTGTTGTAGGTGTCCCTAGTCAATTTGCACGCGATTGGCTAGAAGTACGTTTACTGCCTGAGCTGGAGGAGCTTCTATATGAAACATCGGGTCGTGTATGGCGCTTAAATTTGGTCGTAGGGACCAATGCCACCGATAGTTTACCCATATCACCGCCCGAGCCTAAAAACGAAGTGCCCGGACAGCAAAGTTTATCGTTCAGTGCACCTGAGCCGGCTCGACCTGCTCGCGCGGGTGAGTTAGTGCGTTCTATTTTAAATCCCCGTTATACTTTCGATAGCTTTGTGGTAGGCTCGGGTAATCGCTTCGCATATGCCGCTTGTATGGCTATAGGTGAAGGGCCGGGACAGGTTTACAACCCTTTATTTTTGTATGGGGGAGTAGGATTAGGCAAAACACACCTAATGCACGCTATTGGTCAGTATGCCAAGGAGAATCACGGAGGTCTTCATGTAGTTTATGTCTCATGCGAACGCTTCACAAACGATATGGTGAACGCGCTCATGCAAAAATCCATGCCGCAGTTTCGCAGCCGTTACAGACAAGCGGATATTTTGCTCATTGACGACATTCAGTTTTTAGCGGGTAAAGAGCAAACTCAAGAAGAGATTTTCCACACCTTCAACTCTTTGCACGAAGCTGGCAAGCAAATAGTGGTTTCTAGCGATCGGCCACCCAAAGAGATTCCCACCCTGGAAGATCGGCTCCGTTCTCGCTTTGAATGGGGGCTTACTGCTGATATCCAGGCCCCCGATTTAGAGACACGCATTGCCATACTTCGCAAGAAAGCCGAAACAGAGCATTACATAGCACCAAACGATGTATTTACCTATATTGCTAAGCATGTATACTCTAACATCAGAGAATTGGAAGGCGCACTTATACGCGTAATGGCTTATTCAGAACTACATAAGCGACCTATCAATTGCGAATTGGCAGCAGAGGCCTTGAAGGATATTATTCAAGCTACATCTGTTCACCAGTTGACCATTCCCTATATTCAGGAGGTTGTTGCCACTTACTTCAACATAAAGGTGAACGATATGCGCTCTAAAAAGCGCACTCAAGACCTAGCTTTTCCGCGTCAAATAGCAATGTATTTAACACGGGAACTAACGGATTTTTCGTTACCCCGTATTGGCGCTGAATTTGGTGGCAAACATCATACTAGCGTAATGCATGCCTGCACCAAAATTAATAACGAAATATTGTCTAACCCAAGCTTTGCCTCTACCATTAATGATTTGAAATCGCGCTTGCAGAATCCTTGACCTTTTTCCATGCTATGTTGTAGGCTGGAAAGGGTCTTTATCGCGCTCATCACCTGTGGATAACTTGGTGAGTAACGAGTGGAAAACCCTGTGAACAGGCTGTTTGTGACCTGTTAATAGATTGTGGATTACTTACACTTTATTTTTCTGTTTTCACATGCCTGTGGGTTGTGCGGATAACTAAAACAAACACTCCACAAACAATCCACCGGGGAAAACTGCTTAGGCATGCGGTAATAAGCACTTACTCAGATGATGCACAGCCATATTACTATTATTACTAATCTCTTATAAAAAAGATTAGTAGCTGTAAGGAGGATGTTTAGGCGATGAGGTTCCAATGCCAGCGCGACATATTGATGCAAGGTATAAACACTGTAGAACGTGCTGTATCAATACGCGATACAAATCCACTTTTGGCAGGCATATTTATCCAGGCACAAGCTGGACAACTACGCCTAGTTGCTACAGATTTAGAAATGGGTATCGAGTGCTACATACCAGCAGCCGTTTCGGAGGAAGGCGAAATAGTACTCGAAGGGCGAGTACTATCACAAGTGACGCGTAAACTCGATGGCGAAGAGGTAAGCCTGCAAGTAGGGGAAAGCGGGCAAGTCGAAATAAGCTGCGGACGAGCAAATTTTAAACTCAACACCATGTTAGCAGCTGAATATCCAACTCTTCCGGAAATACGTGCAGAAAGTATGTGGAGAATAAAACAAGCAGAAATGTGGCGGATGGTACGGCAAACCATATTTGCCGCCGCCACAGAAGAAGCTCGACCTTTCCTTACAGGTGTTAAAGTAGAAGTTGAAGATAATGAAGTGCGCATGATAGCTACCGATATATATCGGTTAGCGTTTAGAAAAGGGCAACTTTTGCAACCAGCTTCCTTAAGTGGGGAGGCTATTATACCAGCACGTGCCATGCAAGAATTAATGCGCTTGCTCAGCAATAGTGGCGATAGTGAGATGGAGTTTATTATTGCTGATAAACAAGCTGTGTTTCAAGTAGGTAGCAGCAAAGTTATCACCCGCTTGATAGATGGCCAGTTTCCTGATTATCGGCGGGCTTTATCCAAGGATGATCAACAGATGATGCGTATAAATCGCACACAATTGTTGGCAGCTATTGAAAGAGCATCGCTTATTTCCGGGCGCAGGGGATTATCGTTAGTGCAGCTCGAAGGGGGCATGGACACACTCTCCATCACAGCACGGGAGGCTGAAATAGGGCAAGTCAACGAAGAGATACCTATTAGTGGTGCCAATGGAGTGCAAAGTGCTGCTTTTCAAACGTATTACCTGATGGATGTGTTACGCGCTCTCGATGGCGAAGATATTTTCATGGAAATAGGTGACGGAGTTCGTCAAGGATGTTTACGACCAGTAGAAGATGCAAATTATACTTATGTGTTGATGCCTGTACGCGTGGGGTGAGTTAATGCAACAACGATCAGAAAAAGTGAGCGACGTATATATTCACCATACACCCATTGAGCTTAGCCAGTTTTTGAAGCTTGCTCAAGTTGTAGCTAGCGGTGGTGAAGCGAAGGTACTGATACAAGAGGGTGAAGTGCGGGTGAATGGCGAATTGGAAACTAAGCGTAGCCGACACCTAAACAACGGTGATACAGTTGCTATTACAGGTGTCGGTGTTTTTCGCGTCGCTATAACAAACAAAAAGGCTAGGCAGTAAAAGTGCAAATTCAGCGGTTGCTGTTATCGAATTATCGCAACTATGAACACCTTGATTTACCTATCACTAATGGGTTGTGTATTTTTGTAGGCGAAAATGCGCAAGGAAAGACCAACCTACTAGAAGCAATTTACTATGCAGCTACTGGTCGTTCTTTTCGCACAGCTGATGATGGTGAACTAGTGGCATGGGGAGCAGATAAAGCGGGCATAAACTGCGATGTAGAGCGAATGATCGGTCCAGCTAACATTGAGATACGTCTCTCTTGCCGCAGTGCCAAACGAATAACTGTAAATGGACGCTTTTTGCGTCGACTAGCTGATATTTTCGGATATTTGAATGTAGTTATGTTCACCCCCGACGATTTGCAATTAGTTAAAGGAGGGCCAGGGGAGCGGCGGCGTTTTCTCGATATTGAACTAGCACAAGTGAACGCCACTTATCGCCATGACCTTTCAGCATACTATCGGGTTTTAAAGCAACGCAATCATTTATTGCGTTCCATATTGGAAGGGCATGAAGGGACTGAGTCGTTGCCGGCATGGAATGAGCAACTGCTAGAGCTCGGTTGTCGAGTGATGGTAAAACGAGCTGAAGCGGTCAGTCGCCTTTCCGAGATGGCTACTTTAGTGCATGGAACTATTACTCAAGAAAAAGAGCAGCTATCCATTGGTTACCAGCCATTTTTTGCTAAGGATAATGATTTGGCAACAGAGTACTCAGACATAGCCATACATGAACAGTTTTTGGCAGCTATGCACCGTTTGCGCCATGCAGAACTGGCTCGGGGGCAAACACTGGTGGGGCCTCAACGCGATGATCTACGGTTTTACATTGCCGGACGCGATGTGCGAGCGTTTGCTTCACAAGGCCAGCAACGCACAGCAGTGTTAGCTTGCAAGCTGGCGGAGCTAGAGTTTATGCGCTCACAGACCGGTGAGTATCCGGTTTTGTTGTTAGATGATGTGATGTCTGAATTAGACCAACAAAGACGGCAGTATTTTTTACAAGTGATTAGTGGACGTGTACAAACCTTCATTACGACAACTAGTCTACATAGCTTTTCTAAAGAATTCCTGGCTTCGGCACAGGTGGCATCTATAGTGCATGGCGAAGTGCGTTAAAATTATTGGTAGCGGAGGCGAAGCTTTTGTACATCCATTTAGGTGGAGACGAAATGGTGCCGATCCAAGACCTAATAGTGATAATGAATGCTGGTGTTATGCGTAAGAGCTCGGTTAACAGCACGTTTCTAAAAACGGCAACGGAAAAAGGGTGCGTGCAACAAGCAGGAGAGGAGTCGGCGAAGTCTTATGTGGTCACTACGAACAGGGTGATCGTCTCGCCTATTTCTACTAGTACACTCCGTAAAAGAGCAATAAATCGCTACTTTGACATGGCTTAGTAGTTGTCATAAACTGAAGTTGGCTTGTGGTTTAACGGAGGGTGGCGAAAGAATGTCGGAGCAACAAGGTAACTCACAGTATGGTGCAGCACAAATTCAAGTACTTGAAGGCTTAGAGCCTGTACGCAAGCGGCCTGCAATGTACATTGGTAGTACCGATACTCGTGGTTTGCACCATCTGGTGAAAGAGATTATCGATAACAGCATCGACGAAGCCCAAAATGGGTATGCTGATACAATATTATGTATATTGCACGAAGACAATTCGGTGGAAGTGCACGATAACGGGCGCGGTATTCCTGTAGATAAGCATGAAAAAACAGGAAAATCATCATTGGAAACGGTGATGACCAGCCTGCACGCGGGTGGTAAATTTGGTGGTAAAGATAGCGGCTATAAGGTTTCAGGTGGCCTGCATGGTGTTGGTTTATCTGTAGTCAACGCTCTTTCTGAGTGGTTTACTATTGAAGTACATCGACCTCCTCACATTTACCGGCAAAAATACAAGCGGGGTATACCTATTACTGGGGTTGAACAAGTAGGGGAGACTAAGGAATCTGGTACTAGTCAGCGGTTTAAGCCAGATGGGAAAATATTTGAGACATTGGAATTTAACCCAGAAATGATTAGTTCCCGTCTGCGTGAGTTGGCGTTTCTTAACAGGGGCATCAAAATTGTATTTCAAGATCGCCTGACCCAAAAAGAGGTCGTTTATCACTACGAAGGCGGTATTATCGCTTTTGTTGAGCACCTGAACAAATCGAAAGAGGCCCTACACAAAAGCGTGATATATATTAACCGTACTATCGATGATATTGTGGTTGAACTGGCCATGCAGTACACAAACGGGTATAACGAAAGCATCTTCTCTTTTGCTAATAACGTCAACACGCAAGAGGGAGGCACACACTTAAGTGGGTTGCGCGCCGCTTTAACCAGAACACTGAATGATTACGCTCGTCGCAACAACATGCTTAAGGATAGCGAAGAAAATCTGTTGGGCGAGGATGTACGCGAAGGGTGTACAGCGGTTCTAAATATAAAATTGTTTGACCCTCAGTTTGAAGGACAAACAAAAACAAAGCTTGGCAATAGCGAGGTTCGCGGTGCTGTGGAGTCTGTAGTGGTAGAAGGTTTGGCCACTTACTTAGAAGAGAATCCATCGGATGCACGCATTATCATTGAAAAGTGTTTGCAAGCCTCTCGGGCACGAGAAGCTGCTCGCAAGGCACGAGAGTTAACACGGCGTAAAAGTGCTTTGGAAATTAGCGCGCTCCCGGGTAAGCTAGCCGATTGTCAAGTTACAGATCCCGAACACTGTGAGCTTTACCTGGTAGAAGGAGATTCTGCTGGTGGTACGGCCAAGCAGGGGCGCGATCGGCGCTTTCAGGCAATTATGCCTTTGCGTGGTAAGATTCTTAATACTGAACGGGCTCGGCTAGATAAAATACTGTCTAACGAAGAGATCAGGTCGATGACTGCCGCTCTAGGAGCTGGCATTGGCGATGAGTTTGATGTTGAAAAGGTGCGCTACGGGCGTGTAGTTATTATGACCGATGCTGACCACGATGGTTTGCACATTCGCACGTTGCTGCTAACATTCTTTTACCGATTGATGAAGCAGCTTATTGTGAATGGGCATGTATACATTGCCATGCCACCTTTGTACATGGTCGAAAAAGGGAAAAAGCGAGCTTATTGCCACAACGAGAAGGATCTTGACGCCCTTATGGAAGAGTTTGGCAGGCAAGGTACGCAGGTGAAAAGGTTTAAGGGTCTAGGCGAAATGAACGACGATCAACTCTGGGATACCACGATGAATCCTGAGACTCGCAGCATGAAGCTGGTTTCTATTGACGACGCGGCTGCAGCAGAGGAAGTGTTCTCGATGCTGATGGGCGATAAAGTGGAACCTAGGCGTGAATTCATTGAAACCCATGCCCGGGAAGCTAAATATTTGGATATTTAAACTGGATATATAACGGGGTGCATTAATTGCACCCCGTTTTATGACGATACAGTGGTAATGAAACGTAAAAAGAACTACCTTGGCCTTCGCAGCTTTTCACCCAAATGTGGCCGTTATGCCTTTCTACAAGATCTTTGCAAATGAACAGACCTAAACCCAAGCCACCTGGGTCGTTTTTTGACAGGTTAGTGCCGCGGAAAAAGGTATCAAACACCCTGTCTAGTTGATCGGTAGGGATGCCAATACCGTTATCGGAAACACATACTTCGGCAAAGTCCCCTTGTACTCGCAACGAAATGTTAATGTGCACATCATCAAGAGAGTACTTAATGGCGTTACAAATTAGGTTGCGAAACACCTCTTCCAGGCGTAGAAAATCACCTTTAACGTATACGTTATCAGTTGGCAAGTCCATATCCAGATGCAGATTGTGGGTATAAATTTGAAACGGTTTAGCGGCCAAACGCAGCACTTCCGTGAGGTCAACGGGCTGCATATTCAACGAAAGTTGCCCTTCATGCACCCGGAAAGCTTCTAATAAATGGTCAAGCAAAACCGATAAGCGGTCGGTTTCATGCTCCATAACATCAATAAGCTGTGGGACATTAGTCACTTCACGGCCTTGCTGCAATCGTCGCTGCCACATAGAAAGAATACCCTTTAACCCTGCCATGGGGTTTCTCAGTTCGTGTGCTGCAACCTGTAGGAAGCGAATGCGCGACACTTCTAACTGTTGAATGCGGGCAGCCATGTTATTGAAGGTAGCTGCAGCTTCAGCCAAGTCGTCATCGCCATCTAAATTTGCACGAGCGTCTAAATCGCCTTGGGAAATAGACATGGCTGCCTTCTGGAGGGTGCGAATACGCAACTTATTGCGACGGGTGCCGATCATTACCAAAAACAAGGCTAATGTGGCTACCAAAGTGTTTACCATATTGTAGGAGACCAAATCAAAAGAGGCACCAACAGCTTCCTCAGAGGTCATCTGCACCGACCAACCTAAAGGATTGGCATTAGCTACTGATACCAAGCACATGCGATCATAGACGCCTCGCTCTTTTGGGCGCAACATATGCTGACGATTGCCAGTGCCAGGTACTGGCATAGACATACAATCCAACATACTGCTGGAAGGAATGAAAGCAGGCTTTCCACTTGCATCATATAATTGGTATTGGCTATAACTATCGTTAACGGTATATAAAAAGCTGGCGAGCTGCGTTATATCTATTTCGGCTATAATAATACCTACCAAATTATCTTGTTCGTAAACTCCTCGGGCCACCATGGCAGAAGGCAAACCGTCGATGCTAAAAGCTAAATCTGATAAAGCCAAGGTGTTGCCAGTATGTATCCGTTTAGTCACTTTTGCTTGTGCCATCTGTTGAGAGACGTTGAGTTCGTTGTATGAGCGAGTGGTGGCGTAGGCATCGATTGGTGTGGCATCTATATTCGTTGTGGGGTGAGTACGCCAAGTGAAGGAGATAATGCTACGAGCCACAGGGGATTGACTGATAAGCAAGTGTTCTAGATAGGCTTGGGCTTGCTGTTGGTTTAATGTAACCAGTGTGGTACTAGCGGCCTCTTCCAACAACCAGATGTCTTGAATTCGGCTAGTAAACATAGAGGCGGCTAATAAGGAGCTTTCGTAATTACCTTGTAATTCAATTTCAAGAGTGTGCTTTCGTTGGTGATAACTAGCAACAGAATTGAGAACAATAGCTACTACCACAAGTGCGAGAATCGCCCAGAGTGCTACATCGGATAGGCTAGCATGATAAACCCAATTAATGAATTTCGATGACCGCTGTATTTTGGGGTGCATTACATTGCCGCCTTATGAAACGTATCAGTAGCGATATACCCTAACTGATGAGCAAATTCCTTCTGCTCACCAAGGGCTAGAGGAGGAGTAAGCAACAATGGCGAAGTCTAACATTTGCGGTCGCGGTGAATCTTAGGCAATCATTGCTCCATGTACCCAGCCACTGTGACCAGTGTTGTAGGAGTGTGACGGTATGGCTATAGAGTTCCCTGTTGGAAAAGTGCTTCCCGCTGTTTTGGAAGAAGAGATGCGGCGTTCGTATCTCGATTACGCTATGAGCGTCATTGTCGATCGCGCGCTACCCGATGTACGCGATGGGCTGAAGCCGGTACAACGTCGTATACTTTATACGATGTGGGAGATGGGTATGCGTCCCGATCGGCCATATCGTAAATCGGCCGATGTAACTGGTCAAACAATGAGCCGATATCACCCTCACGGTGACCAAGCAATTTATGATGCAATGGTGCGAATGGGCCAACATTTCTCCTATCGGGCTATGCTGGTAGATGGGCAAGGTAACTATGGTAGTATCGACGGTGATCCGCCGGCAGCTATGCGGTATACCGAGGCGCGTCTTTCCAAGCTCTCCATGGAGCTATTACGTGATATTGAAAAAGAGACAGTCGATTATTACCCGAACTACGATGATCGCCTGGATCAACCCACTGTATTGCCTTCTCGTTTCCCCAACTTGTTGGTGAACGGCACCACGGGTATTGCGGTAGGTATGTCCACCAACATCCCACCGCACAACCTGGGCGAAGTGATTGACGCCGTCTTAATGCTGATTGAAAATCCCGAGGCTACCGTGCAAGATTTAATGCAAAAGGTGAAAGGTCCGGATTTCCCAACTGGCGGGGTAATCGTTGGTCTAGAAGGTGCTCACAATGCGTACACCACCGGGCGCGGTCGCATTCGTGTGCGAGCTAAGGTGGATATAGAGGAAGAAGCGAACGGTAAGCAGCGGCTTGTTGTTACCGAAATCCCCTATATGGTTAACAAAGCAACTTTGATTGAACGCATCGCAGATCTGCATAACCAAAAGAAGGTGGATGGCATATCGGCCTTGCGCGACGAATCAGATCGCCAAGGTATGCGCATAGTTATTGAACTGCGGCGCGATGCCAATCCACATCTTACTTTAAATCAGCTGTATAAACACTCTCAGTTACAAGATACCTTCGGCGTTATTATGCTAGCCTTGGTTAACAATGAACCCAAGGTGTTGAACCTGCGCCAGGTGCTGTATTATTATTTGGAACACCAGCGCGCAGTGGTCACCCGGCGTACTCGTTTTGAATTAAACGACGCCGAAAAACGCGCACATATTTTAGAAGGGCTGCTTAAAGCTCTAGATCATATTGATGAGATCATTCGCATTATCCGTGCTGCAGAAAATGATCAGGAAGCTAAAACCAACCTAATGAATGGCTTTGATTTCTCAGAGCGGCAGGCTGTGGAGATCTTAAACATGCAGTTGCGCCGCTTAATCGGCCTGGAGCGCTTGAAGCTGGAGAAAGAGTATAAGGAACTACAAACTTTAATTGCTTATCTACGCTCCATTCTAGCCGATGAGCAGAAGCTGCTATCAGTGATTGCTGATGAATTAAAGCATATCAAAACAGAATTTGCTGATGCTCGACGCACACAAATCACCGTTGACGATGGTGAAATAGTACCTGAGGATCTTATTCCGGAAGAAGAAGTAGTTATCACGCTCACCCATTACGGTTATATAAAGCGGATACCACTTGACACTTATCGCAGCCAAAGACGAGGCGGACGGGGTATTACAGCGCTAAACACCCGTGAAGAAGATTTCGTTCGCCATCTGTTTGTCTGCTCTACGCATACCAATGTGCTCTTTTTCACCAATCGGGGTCGCATGTTCCGTCTAAGGGCGCATGAGGTTCCAGAGGCTGGGCGTAGTGCCCGGGGGACTGCTATTGTCAACCTGATTCAAATAGAGAAAGGTGAACGAATTCAGGCTTCCATCGTGGTAGATGCCTTTGATGAAGAGCATTACCTGTTTATGGCCACCCGAGATGGTCGGGTGAAAAAGACATTGCTCACCGAGTACGATAGCACACGCAAGGGTCTAATAGCTGTCTCACTTAACGAAAGCGACGAGCTAGTGGGCGTAGAATTAACCGATGGCGCTTGCGAAATGGTGATGGTTACCCATTTCGGGCAAGCCATTCGCTTTGCAGAAACCGATGTCCGTCCCATGGGCCGAGCCACTCGTGGTGTTAAGGGTATCAAGTTGGAAAAAGGCGACCATGTAGAAGGATTTGGCGTTATGGTGCCCGATAAAGAATTGCTGGTCGTGACTGAAAAGGGCTATGGTAAGCGGACGCCAATAAACGCTTACCGCCTCACTAATCGTGGTGGCAAGGGGATTCGTTCTCTACGAATCACCAAAAAGAACGGGCCAATTGTCGGCTTAGCTGTTGTTTCGCCAGCAGATGAAATCATGTTTATTACCAAGGAAGGGATCATGATTCGCATGCAGGTGGAGGGTATTTCACAGATGGGCCGTTCCACACAAGGGGTGCGCTTGATGAAGCTGGAAGAGAACGATAGCTTGGTAGCTTTAGCACCCATTGCCGCTAGCGATGAGGAAGACGAGAGCTAAATGGTATGAACTAAATCAAGCTGTACATCAAGCCTGCTATACGCAGGCTTTTTTCTTTTTGGGAGCGGGGTGTTAAGGGAAGGGAAAGGGGTAGTAACACGTTCAGCTCTAGGCATCATTATTGCATTCAATATACGGTTAGTGTTCGCCTATGGATATGCCGTTGATGTGGATTCCATGGATAACCCTACGGGGTTACCCACAGACTCCACATCAACTTGGACAAGTCATTTTAGTGAACGAGGTTTGAGCGGGCGGCTTCGTTCTTATCAACGACTTGCCCACATACCCACAGGCGCCGCTGTTCTCTTTAAAAACAGGCCAAATGCAAAAGGGGATTAGCATCATTTTTACGGGATTTGTTGTTGGTAGTAGCTGGCCACAACCTCCGTTTCACACTCAACTCACTGTGCACTTAGTTCATATAAATACCCTTAGCCCCTAAGAGAAAATATTCAGATGTAGCGCCAAAAGCAAGGGCCTGTGAAACAGGGGTGAAACCTTTACCCTTACTTTTGGCGCTACATCTGAAAGAATAAAAAGAGGGGCTATATGAAA
>CAYMKM010000018.1:0-18324 GCA_964390985.1 uncultured Clostridia bacterium
CGTATAACCAAAGTAGACGACCTTTCCCGGTAAAGTGCCCAAAGTTATCTAATCTTATTGATCGCGGCTCACCCACAATGGCGTAAGCAGCACCACTGCCCGTCTCCACTATAAATGTATGAATTCTGGACCGGGCTAACATACCTTCTTGGGCTGCTACAGGCCTTAAAGAGCCACCGCGATACGTTTGCTGAATAGTAATAACCTGTTGACTGAGTTGTTGTACTGCTGCTGTCTCCTCACCTTCACCGTGCAGATAAACCACTTTTTCTTCGGCCCAGCCTGGATCGGGAAACTGCGTGGCACTTAATGTGAGGGCCAAGCGTTTGCCAGCCTCTGCCCAACCAAAGCGACCGTAGCGAGTTCTAATACCCCGTAAAAAACTAATCGGTACTCCTCTTTCATCCATCTCGGCAATGGCGTTAAGCAAAAGCTGCGACATAATGCCCCGCCCCCGCCAATCTGGGTGAGTCCCCACTCCTAAGCCTACTGCCCAGGGTAATTTAGTTACGGGTATAACGGGTAGGGGAGTTTGTCGAGAAAGAAAACCAACTACACCGACCAGGTTGCCGTTGGCCTCAGCCACATGCCATTCCTCGGGCCGAAAATGCCGCGCACCATAAATATGCTGTGCTGGTTCACCAGGGGGCTGCCCTGCCGGCCGACCGAACACCGTTTGCACTAATGTGCCCACCGCTTTTCGCTGGGTGCCGGTAGCTTGGTGTATAGAATCAATGCCATTAGGCAGCGTTATCACGTTTTTTACCCCTCGGTGCCAATACCACCTGGTTTCGCATAGCGGTTCAATAGCGCAACCACCTGCTCCAAGCCACGGGCATCGGTTGTATTAAAGCGAGCTAGCTTGGGACTATCAATATCGAGCACACCTATCAGTTTCCCATCATCGCACCATGGTACCACTATCTCCGCTTGCGAGGTACTATCGCAGGCTATATGGCCCGCAAACTGATGTACATTGGGTACCACCAGCGTTTTTCTCTGTGTAGCAGCAGCTCCGCATACGCCTTGTCCTAACGCTATACGCACGCAAGCGGGTTGCCCTTGAAACGGCCCTAGCACAAGGTGACCTTGCTTATACAAATAAAAACCAGCCCAGTTAATATCAGCCAGTGTGTGATAGAGTAAGGCAGCTGTGTTAGCCAGGTTTGCTAACCAATCTGGTTCAAAACAAATAAGCGTCTGCAATTCACGGCATAACTGCTGGTAAAACTGTCCTACCTCATCACCTTGCGCTAAGGTCTCGTTGCACATTAAAACGCTCCCTACAGGCTCTGCCACGTTTGTTTCAAATGAGTGATCGCCCCTGGCACCTGGGCATCGAAATTTTGCCACTTACACTCAATAGAAACACCCTGGTTATAACCTAAATCCCTTAATGTACTAAGAAGTTTGGCATGATCATAACTACCCAACCCTGGCGGTACACGTTCTGTATCTGCTGTGTGAACGTGGTTGATGGCAGGATACGTGTATTTAAGAACCTCTACCGGCTCCCCTGTCTCTTCCATATGATAAGAGTCGGCTAGCAGTTGGAAATTGGGATGCCCTATAGCATCAGCAAACGCATAGCCAGTAGAAACAGTGTTTATAATATCGCTCTCTTGGTAACGCAGCGGCTCCAAGACAATTGTGATGCCACTTTTCTTGGCATCCTCAGCTGCTACTTTACAAAACTCCTTCATATCTTGCCAAGCCTTCAACACCGGATACCCCTCGGGGAACGAGCGGGCTCCGCCACTACCAAATACAACATACTTACAACCAAGTGCTTTTACACGCGGAAACGCCTTACTCATGTAGGCGCGCAAGGCATTTAAATCGCGTTGCGGCCCTATGATTGGCAAATCACGGGGAATAAAAAGGTTGCATGCCCATACAGGCATCTTTGCCGTCTTAAATGCTTTGACTAATTTTTCATATGAATCTTCATCAAGCGATGCTACCCAACTGAAGCCTAACTCTAGAAAATCAAAACCTAAGTTAGCAAACCACTGCAGACGTTCTACAAATGCTTTTTCATCTTGCAATGAAGATTGCCCAAATAACTGCCCTCCACCAACACAACAGCCAAATTGCATATATAACTCCCCTTATGACCCTTAATCTTCTACTTCTACAACCATCTCTACCTCTACGCTCATTCCGTTAGGCAAAACTTGTGCGCTCACAGCCGAGCGGGCGTGTTTACCTTTTTCACCAAAGACCTCTTGCATAAGCAAAGATGCCCCGTTCATCACCTGTGGCAGCTGTGTAAAATCAGCAACGCAGCTGACCCAGCCCAGCAATTTTACCACGCGTTTCACTTTATCTAGATCGCCTATCTCGGCTTTTAAGGACGCTAACGCGTTAAGGGCACATAGTTGAGCGGCATGCTGACCTTCTTCCAATGTGCGTTCGGCACCCACCCGCCCAGTATAGCGGAGTTTACCATCTACAATTGGCCCATGGCCCGATAAAAATACCAAATTACCTGTACGTACTGCCGGAACATAGGCTGCCAATGGTGCTGCTGTTTCCGGTAATTTCAGCCCCATATCGGCTAATCGTTTTTCTACTTGCGACATTAGGTGGTCGCTCCTTTCTGTAATGGCTCAGCCAATAGGTCGCTTCTTCTTTTCCATAAGGGTGAATCCCTGTTGCAGGGGTAAACCTATTTTAAGCGAAGTAACCGCTATAATTTTCGTGGAGGTATGGTGACTTGCCTGTTAATGAACAACAAATGGCCTGGCGAAATAGCTTGGGAGTAATTGACGCGCACACGCACTTGGAAGCAGATTGGCTAAAGCATGCCATTGCCATTATGGATCGCAACGGTTTACAAACTCTCATCGACATAGGTTGGCGTTACGGTTATGAGCTAGATAACCTGCTAAACGCATTTAAAGCCTACCCGGGTCGCTTTGCTGCCTTCTCAGGCCTTGAGTTTTCCGAGTTTGGTGAACCCGGTTGGGCTCAGCGCGAATGTGAACGGCTAGATCGTTCAATCCATGCTGGGGCAGTAGGGCTTAAACTGCATAAATCTTTGGGTTTAAGCGTTAAAGATACTACCGACAAGCTGGTTGCTATTGACGACGAACGCTTAGCATCCATTTTTGAGAAGGCTGCCGAGTTAGGTTGTGTAGTGGCCATGCATATAGCTGACCCCAAAGCTTTCTTCCAACCCTTATCGCCTAATAACGAAAGATGGGATGAGCTCGAACACAACCCCGATTGGTGGTTTGGTGATCGTTCTCGTTACCATTATGGCTGGTGGCAATTGATTCGCCAACTCGAGAAAGTGGTGGCTCGCCACCCACGCACTACCATATTAGGAGTACACTTTGGCTGTGCTGCTGAAGAGATCACATACGTTGCCGATGTAATGCGTGAATATCCGAATTACATTGTGGATGTGGCCGCTCGTTTAGGTGAGCTAGGGCGTCATGAACCCGCATTAGTACGTGAGCTATTCATGGAGTTTCAAGATCGCATTCTATTTGGTACCGATTTGGGTGTCGCTAAAACTCTAACGCTAGGTGCTCCGCAAGGCTTTGACCCCACAGATGCTGATACCAATAGCTTTTATGCAGCTCATTGGCGTTACTTTGAAACAGCAGATCAACAGATAAATCACCCTACTCCCATTCAAGGACGCTGGAAGATTGATGCTATTGATCTACCCCAAACTGTTTTAGAAAAACTTTACAAAAAGAACGCCAGCCGTTATCTATTATCTTAATCAACTAAGTGCGGCCATGCCCGTTAGTCATTACTAACGGACGTGGTCGCCCCACCCATAGTTCCACTCTTCAATGGTGGCCAATAACGCAACAACGCCCGGCCAATTACATCGTTATAAGGAATACAACCCACTTCGTTATACCGACTATCGTAACTTCTATTACGGTTATCGCCGAGCACAAATACACTATCGGTTGGAACAGTTATTGGCCCAAAGTTACCTTGCATGCTCTCTGAAAGGTATTCTTCCGTTATGAGTAACCCGTTTACCAACAATTGATGATCCTTTACCTCCACTGTATCGCCGGGTAGACCTATCACTCTTTTAATAAATGGGTGGTTACTGGAGATCGGAGGGTGGAAAACAATAATATCACCCCGCTGCGGTTCGCGAACTAAATAACTGATTTTCTCGACTATAAGTCGTTCTCCATCGTGCAAGGTAGGTTCCATAGAAGAACCGTTCACCACAAAGGATTGCGCTACAAATACAACTAATACCAATGCCAGCAACACTGATGAAACTATGGTTCGCGCGTATTCTTTGATTACGACTCGCCTATTAACCGCCAATTCTTCACCCCCAATTTGTTTTCTCTCATTTAAGGCGTAGCCAATGATACTTTTCTTACAATAGCTATTGGTGTTTGCTGTGCGCCCTGTCCAAGAGGATTATCGTTAAATATTTACCTAAGAAGTTTATCGTCAAGTTCCTTGCTTGACTTGCCAAGGATATCGCAGGAAAGATCATTCGAGTCAATGATAACGACCGTACATCCTGTTTTCTCACTTAGTTTCATGGCCACCTCACTCGGGTTATTGGGTGCCATTTTAGCGTATCTGTTATAAGGAGGAATTGTGCATTCACAAGGACCATCTATAGCACGGCCCTTCATGCCAACGATCTTATAGAAAACACCTTTTATACCTAACAGTTTTCCAATAGCCGAGCAGAATGCGGCAAATAAAATAAGCGGGTAGCCAATATCACGAATAGCGAGTTCCATTGTGTATGGGCTAGCAAGACCTATTCCAAATGGCGACTTATATACGTATTTACATAATACCTTGGCCAACCTTGAGACCGTTATTTCGTCGATGGGGAATGCTCGCCCCTGGCTAATGGCGACTACCTTTTCGCTAATAAAGATCATATCGTTTGGTTCTAAAAAGGGTTCTACATAATCAATCACAATATCCTCCAATGCATCACCATCCATAACGACATGGGTTTTAACCGGATAACGAGCATAAGCGCCGTTATCAGTCATGATCATCAGCTTTTTACCTTCATTTGGGTTTAGACTATCAATATTCACAGATCCTATTCTCCGCTCTTCTACCAGCAACATTGTATACTGTGCATCCTGCATTAAGACTACCAGGAAACTATGTTCTTTTTGTGAATATGTGATGAAATGTATATGATAATAATAACCTAATGCTTGCATGGGTAAAGGAGAGTGTTTCGTATGTATGAATTAGCAACTAGCAAAGGCCCTCTGCAAGTGGTAACCCCAACGCATGGCTCGCTGCTTATTAGGTTCGCTGGCATGGTTATTTACGTGGATCCATATGCGACTAATGATCTATTTGCCAAATTACCTAAAGCAGATGTGATTTGGATCACTCATGATCATTACGATCACTTGGATATACCAACCATAAATCGCCTTAAAAAACCTGATACTCGTTATGTAGCCACCCCTAACGCAGCAGCGAAGTTACCGAAAGATACACTGATACTAGCCAACGGCGATAGCGCAGATGTAGCTGATATAAATGTGGTGGCCGTTCCCGCTTATAATATGCAGCGTGGGCCAGCACCAGGGCAGGTTTTTCACCCTAAAGGACGTGGCAACGGCTATTTAGCTACATTTGGCGACCAGTGCATATACATTGCTGGTGATACAGAGCATATTCCAGAAATGCAGCAGCTACCTAAAGTGCACTTGGCTGTTTTGCCAGTGATGCCACCATACACCATGACACCGCTGGAAGCCGCTGCTGCCTGTAATGATATTCAACCCGATATAGTGATTCCATACCACTGCACACCAGCGAACGCCCGGGTTTTTGCCTCCATGTTTATTAAACATAACATTAAGGTGCACCTGCCTGATTTTGCCTAAGGAGATTAGGTAACCTCCCTAACTTCACTAAATGCGGCTCATGAGCATACCATGTCGCAGCGTAATTATGGTGAAAGCGTATAACCTGGAGGTTATCAGGAATGTTCGATACCCACACTCAAGCTATGGCAGCTCGTGTTTTAGAGGGGACTGAGCGCCCTCGCTCAATGAAGGAGATACTGCCATTTTTAGGCCCCGCTTTTGTGGCAGCCGTAGCGTATATTGATCCCGGTAACTTTGCCACTAACATTCAAGGCGGCTCTGAGTTTGGGTACATGCTAATATGGGTGATTATCGCCAGCAACTTCATGGCCATGCTCATTCAAGCGTTATCGGCTAAGTTAGGCTTAGCCTCCGGCCGTAACCTGGCTGAACTGTGTCGTGATCATTACCCAAAACCAGTGGTTTATGTGATGTGGGTACTAATGGAACTAGTGGCCATGGCTACTGACTTGGCCGAATTTCTGGGTGCAGCTCTTGGTTTTTATTTGCTGTTTAACATACCGCTTATTTGGGGTGCCTTGCTTACCGCTATCACCACTTTTGCTATTCTAGCGTTGGAACGCTACGGTTTTCGCCCGCTGGAGGCGGTTATAACCGCCTTAGTCGGCGTAGTTACTATCGCGTATCTGGCTGTAACCATCATGGCCAAACCCGATTGGGGACAAATGGCACTTGGTGTTATTCCGCGTTTTAGCAGTACCGAAAGCATTATGCTAGCTACTGGCATATTAGGTGCCACAGTGATGCCCCATGTTATTTTTCTGCATTCAAGCCTCACACAAGGGAGAATTGTCACCCAAGACGAGCATAAATTACGCCGTCTCTACCGTTTTGAAATAACCGATGTAGCTATCGCCATGGGCATAGCGGGTTTAATTAATATAGCGATGCTGGTCATGGCGGCCAGCACATTTCACCGCGAAGGTCTAACTTATATAGCCACCATTGACGAAGCGCATCGCACCCTTACGCCATTACTCGGAACCGCCTCTAGCTGGGTGTTTGCTATTGCTCTTTTAGCCTCCGGCCTCTCCTCGGCCGCGGTGGGCACAATGTCGGGTCAGGTAATAATGCAAGGCTTTCTGCATTGGCATATTCCCGCTTGGATCAGACGGGTTATTACCATGGCACCTTCTTTTATAGTTATTGCCATAGGCATGGAGCCAACACGCACCCTTGTGCTCAGCCAGGTGATTCTTAGCTTTGGCCTGCCCTTTGCTATTTGGCCTTTAATACACTTCACCCGCCGCCGCGACATTATGGGCGTACTTGTAAATAAATGGTACACCACTTTGGCAGTTAGTATAGCCGGGGCGTTGATTGTAGCCCTCAATGCCTACTTGCTATTTGGATTAATAAAATCCTGAAGCTATTAACCCAACACCACTCGCTTGCCAGTACGAGCCGATTCATAAATGGCCAATATCAAATCGACTGCCTTGCGCGCCGACTCACCAGTAACGTAAGGTTCACGATCCTCGCTTACGGCATAGCACATATCCCTCACGAGAGCTAGGTGACCGGTATCCGAAATAGCCCGATTATCGGCATGCCCACCGCTACTCTCTTCTTGGTTAGCATCAGGTTCAGGTACATCAGGAACTACCCAATTAGTAACTTTGCCATCTTCTAATAGAATGGAACCCGCTCCACCCAAAAATTCGAACCTGGCCTTTTGCCCGGGAGTAACGGAAGTAGCACCCTCAATTACACCAAAAGCGCCGTTTTTAAACTTTAGGATGGCCACGGCGGTATCTTCAACTTCAATATCGTGAACCAGATGGTCTGCCTGTGCCACCACGCTTTCTACATCGCCAGCCATCCAAAGTAGAAGGTCTAGACCATGTACTCCTTGGTTCATCAGGCAACCGCCACCATCCATCTCCCAAGTGCCCCGCCAACCAGCGCTTTTATAGTACTCAGCGCTACGATTATATTTAACATAGCAATCTTGCAACACCATACGCCCCAATTTACCCTCTTGTAACACTTGGCGTACCTTTTGGTTAATAGGGTTGCTACGCATTTGAAATACGCAGCCTAGCTTCACCCCAGCCTCATGGCAAACGGCAATCATGCTATCCATTTTCTCTTTGCTAATATCAAGGGGTTTCTCGCAAAAGACGTGCTTGCCAGCTTTCGCCGCCGCTTCGGTTACTTCAGCGTGCAAACCACTAGGCACACATACGGAGACAATATCGATATCATCTCGTTTTAACATCTCATGAAAATCTGTGTACCAGCTATCTTTATCAGTACCGTATTTCTGCATCAGTTGTTCCGCTTTTTCTGCCTCAATATCGCAAGCAGCTACCAATTCTGCTTCTTCAATTGCGGCAATGGCCTTGGCATGCGTGGGAGCAATAACCCCACAACCGACAATAGCCCAACGATGTTTACGCGACATTCTCTTCTTCCTTTCTGTAGCAAACCTAGACTGTACGCAACTTGTTATATAAAAAACTGGCAAGCACGCGGGCACAATTCTCCACATTCGCTATATCTACATATTCACTCGGTGTATGCGCTTGCCCTGGCGTCCCCGCTCCAAATTGCAGTATAGGTGTTGATGTTAGCTGTGCTAGCCAGCATGCATCGCTCCACCCTTGTAGAATACCACGATTGGGAAGCTTACCAACAACTTGTTTATACGCAGCGGCCAACTCCCCTACTAATTCTGCGTTTTCATCTATGCGGAAGGGAATAACATCTTTCACCCATTCTACTTCGGCACTAGGCTCACTAGCTTGTACACAGCGTGTAAAAGCTGCTCGCACCTGAGTGCCCCCAAAACCCACCCCGGCCTGTTGTGCTTGAACTGCTTCCTCATATGTATAGGAAATATTAACGCCCAAAGTTGCTGCCACAGGTACTAAGGATGGATGCGTCCCACTATGGAATGAACCTAAATTAACAGCAACCTTATGCTGTTGCCAACGTTCTTTGCGAAATTGGCTTATAGCGGCGGCTACTGCCAGCCCTTTCTCCAAAGCCGATAGATTACATCCAATTTGGGCAGCATGCCCACCGTCAGAGTGCAAGTGTACTATGGCCGTGGCTACCCCAAAGCACCCAAGGCCAATGCTTGTGCCTGGGCCATCAACGCAAATAGCACAATCACCCCGGTAGCCACGGTCAATGCAAGCCAGAGCACCCGCCCCGCCGCCATCGCACTCTTCATCGACCACACTAAGCAATACTAGCGAGCCATTTAAGCCCTCTTTGTGTCGGCATACCTCACGCAAGGCGGCTACTGCAGCAGCTAACCCCGCCTTCTCGTCGCTAGTTCCCCGGCCCCAAATGCGACCGTCTTTTTGCTCTGCCGCGAAAGGAGGGATACTCATACCTGTAACGCCTACTGTATCAATATGTCCTTGTATTAAAATGCGCGGGCCTGTACCATCGCCAAAAGTCACTTCTGCAGCTAAATTAGGCCGGTCAGTAAACACCCTTTGCCGCGGGGCGAGTACTCCCATGCGTTGGTAAATATCGGCTGGAGGTTCAAAGCGGGTAACCTCTGCACCGGCCTCTATTAGCAAAGGCTGTAAATAATTTTGCCCGGCCAACTCACCGCCGGGCTGCGGATCACCGCTATATGGATTGACTGTATTAATGCGTACTAAATCTATACAAAAAGAGATGGCCTCTTGTGCCACTCGGCCAAAATCAAGCGGAAGGTGAACAGATGACATGTAATACACCTCCAACTGGTAAATAGAGACGCTATTTAAGCGGCATCACATAGTGTATTTGCCGAGCTACTTCTTTGAAACCCATTTTAGGGTAAGCGACCTGACCAGCTTCGTTAGTGGTAAGGGTTTCGATTTTGGCCAAATTCATACCCCGCTCTTTCATATACTCTAAGCCGCGGGTAATAAGACGCGAGCCTAACCCCTGGCGCCGATACTGGGCATCGACCGCTAAATCAACTATGCGGCCCAATTTCTTAGCACTATATGTCTCCACCGTTACGTAACCAACAACTTCACCCCCGGCCAACGCCACAAATACACCTGAAGGTTCATCGTTAATTGTACGGCGAACATCGGCAAGTTTCCGCTCCTGCCAGCCGGGTGCTACGTACCCTAAGTGCTGTTCTGCCCAATAATCAATGCTAACACCACTAAAACCAGAACTTGTTATTTCTAATATGCGCGATAGATGCTGCGGTTGGTAATTGGCAATGACAATATTGGCACCGTTGCTACTCAAGTATAAACCCCCCCTGCGAGATTATATTATTGCTGAAAAAGGTTCTGGAAACAATGGTACAACCCCTTTTTTTACCGCCAATGAATCCAAAGGTTTCTGCACTAAGTGAACCGAAATTTGGCATGCAAAGGGGCTGATACCTATGTATAATTATAAAAAACACCTGTCGCTCACAATAGCATTTGCCATGCTTTTACTTAGCACATTCAACGCTGTTGCTTCAACACACCTACAAATAGGGTTGGGTGCTCACCACCTAACTGGAAGCGCATCGCCGCTTGCCTACCAAGCGGCGTTCAGCCTAGGTTACCACCAAAAATCAGGTTGCCAGAGTGAAATTGGTTTGTTAGCACAACAGGATAATTTATCTATGCAAATTGTAGCGTATGCTGCATACCCACTGTTGCAGTTGAATAACCTGACTCTTTCGGCTCGCTTGCAAGGTAGCATTGGGGCCGGTTTTAGTAATGATATTTGGTATTACCGTTCCTTGGCAGTGGGGGCTCAGGCCAATTTGCTCAGTAACAACCATCTAGTTACTGCCTGGGTGGTACAAGGGAAAAAAGAAGCCTCAGCTTGGCGGTTTAATCAGTTAAAGGTGCCCTTCCGTGTGTATGGAATTAGTATAGCACCAATGAGCCAGGGGCTTGGAATTACAGTTACCACCAGCGACTCTCCTGCCCCACCCGAATTGGGCACCATTTCACGCATATGGGCCGTAACCGCCGAGTATCGTTTGACTCTATAATGAAGCAGGAGTAAAGCGTACTATTACGAGGAGGTAACAACATGAAACGGATTCTAATCACTACCCTCTGCATTTTGGCAATAACTCACAGTGTAGCTATTGCCAGCGATTATGGTGCGTTTTTTGGCGGTAGTTCGTGGATAGGCACTCTTCAACTGGAATTAGATAATCTTAACGGTATTCTTATCGCAAATCAGTACAACCCGTTAGATTGCAAGATAACTATGACTGGAGGATATGGCACTGCTGGCACCTTAAATTGGAACCTTGGTGGTTGGGGTGGAACTGGTAAGTCTACATCAATTAAAGGTAACAAAGAGGTCCTCTTTAGTGTTCAAATGGGGGGTGTACACGTAGAACGCATAACCACCCTTGGCTCTTCCCTCATTTTAACCGGAGGAGTAATGGCGGGTGGTGGTACAGCGCATATGGTGCTCAGAAACAAAGTGGCCCAAAATGACTTAGACACCATTATTGCCACACCGACCGAAAATCATATAACCTCAGAGTTTATTACTCTCGCTCCCTCAATTGGCTTGCGGCTTAAATTAACCCCATGTATTTGGTTACAAGCGCAAGGGGCCTACTTTATTAGTGCGGGCGAGTGGAAATTTCAAAAAAACGCGGTAACTGGCATGCCCCGAATTGAAGGGTCTGTCATCCAAATAGGTTTGATTTGGGGTAGTCTCATCGATTTTTAGCTACGTAAAGTGCGAATAAAGCGACTCGCCCTGCGTAGCAAATTAAGCACCTGTACGCGTTCAAATTCCTCCGGTGGCCGTTGCCCATAACGAGCGTGGCAGTACATGTTCGTTAATTCCTCCACCGGCTGTTCGCTTTCGGGATTTAGGCGAGCGAGAATATGTGCATACTCGCTCGCAGTAACCGACTTTGGGCGCGTGTAACCAGCCTGGGTAGCCTTTTTCAGTAACCGCCCGTATATAAAACGGATATATGCCACCGGATCCTCCGGATACTGTAAACGCTGGCGTATTCTCTTCATCAACGTTGCGTTAGCCTCGGCAACATGCTGAACCCCTTGCCATTCCTGCACTTGCACATGACACCGGTGCCACCAGCGAACCAACACTCGCCATGGCCATAGAATAATACCTTTGAATGTTGCCCAAAAACCTTTTTGGGACTCGCTTGCATTTTCAGCAGATGCTTCTATCATTTTCTTTGAACCAATGTATATGGCCGCAACCAGCAATGCTAGCAAACCTAAACTGGCCAATAGACCCATAGGATCCATGCTGCCCACTGCTGTTGAACCACCCGATGGCGCTACGAAAGCGCCGTCCCCACCGTGTGATCCCCCGCCGACAAAGTCGCGGTCAAATGAATAATGCGCGTTCCGCCCTTGGATACCGAACACCAGGCTTAAAAACCACATAACTACGTTGCGGAATATCTGGCTTAAATCAATTTTAATTAGCGGGCTAATGTTGGCGGGAAAAATGAATGCAACTAACAAAGCCAGCAATGCTGGCACTGCTATACCCAGCAACCAAGCTTTGCTATAACTACCAAGAGCCAAAACTTCTTTGTTGGTCTCAACTACCCGCCGCAGTGAGATTTGCTTCACCAAAGCGTAATAGGTTAACACTCCTACCACAAATATACCTGCCCATAGTGCAAAGAGAAAATCACCAGCCAGCATCTGGTTTATAGATGGAGCGATACCTGCTAGTACAATAAAAGCAATGAACACCGCGAACATATCAAGCACTCTGCGCAAGGCCATCTCGCTGGCTATACCAGCATCTTGCACTGCATACACCTGTGAGCGAAGTCGCATTGGCAATAACCGAGGAATAACAACTGCGCCGTAATAAGCCAAGAGCCAGGCTACAACGCTAATGGGTAACATAATTTTTATAACCGCTGTGTTCTCTACATAGCTCAGTATGTTGACCAAAGATACAACTACCAAAAAATCTATTGCTCTCATATAGAAAGGTAAACCATAATAGACCGCAATACATGTAGCATACGCGCCGATACCTACAGCAATGGCCACCGCGGTATGCGCCAGTATGCCAAAGGGTATACCCCACGCTAAAGTGATCACCCGAAATATAGCGAACAGCAAAGCGGTGACAGCTATGAGAACGGTGCCAGGTAATAGCGCTCCCTCACACCAAGGGAATGGACTGCTTATTAGCCCGCGCCCCTCTTTCGCTGTAGACATCAGCGGCCTCCTTTACTCTCACGCACATGCTGCTTCCACTCAAATGCTTATTCTCCCTGCGTGATACTGGCGAATAACCAGCCCACAAATAGCAGATTTTAAAGACAGAGTGTTTGGAGGTGGCGTCATGCTGATTATAATTGCGCGTGCTATCATTTTGTACAGTATGCTGGTGTTAGTGACACGCATAATGGGCAAGCGGCAAGTAGGCGAATTACAGCCGTTTGAGTTTGTCATCACCATTCTTGTAGCTGAAATGGCCGCTATTCCCATGTCTGATAAAGAGACCCCTTTGCTTAATGGTCTAATAGGCATTTTTACGCTGCTGGTGATCCACGTCACTCTCTCTTTTCTCACCTTAAAAAGCCAGCTGCTACGGGGTATACTCTGCGGTACTCCAGCGGTGGTAATTGAAAATGGCATCATTGCCGAAAAAACAATGCAAGCACTGCGCTACAATATTAACGATTTACTAGAACAACTGCGCGGGCAAGGCTACAGCAATTTGGCCGATATTGAGTTCGCTATTCTGGAGACTAACGGGCAATTAAGCGTCATACCCAAATCGCAAAAAAGACCGCTCACCCCCGCCGACCTGCAAGTGGAGACATCATATGAAGGCCTGCCTCTCACCCTAGTGGTCGATGGTAAAGTAGACAAACGTGCCTTGCGCCGAGCTAAACTAGATAAAGCTTGGCTACAACAGGAGTTGGCTAAATTTGGCATCACCAACCTGAAGCATGTTTTAGTAGCCACCCTCGATACACAAGGTAACCTATTTTTTCAAAGTAAAGCGGGAGGTAGCTAATGCGTACTTTAATTGTCCTTTTACTTATTATGGCCGGCCTGATAGTAAGCGCTTTATTTGCGCATAACTATTTGGTTACCTCAGCAGAACATATGAGCGAGCAACTATCAGCGCTCATACTAGCTGTTAAAACTGAACGCTGGGAAAGCGCTCAATCGCAAATGGAGCAAATTCATACCGATTGGCACAAAGTACGTTTAATTTGGAACGTTTTTACCGAACATGAGGAAATAGACGATATGAATGGCACTCTAGCCAGGCTGGCTGGGTTTATCGAAGAAAAAGAGGTGCCATCCAGCCTGGCTGAGGGTCGAGCAGCTTTACAGCTACTTAAGCATATTCCCGAGAAAGAATCATTAACTTTGATCAACCTACTATGATTTTAACTCCGCCAGTAGTTCTTGTGCCTCTTCTAGCGCTGGGTCGAGTTCTACTGCCTGCTCCAGGTGGCTAATGGCTTCGTCCCAACGCTCTAGCGCAGCATATGCCGCCGCCAAATGGTAATGGGCAAAACCGACTTTTTCAGGGTCTTCTTGTTCAATGCTTAATTCCAGTGACTCTTCTAAGAGTAAAGCGGCCTCAAAAAACATACCGTTCTTGAAGAAAGCCCATCCCAAAGTATCTACGATAGCTGCGTCGTAGCTTTTCAATTCATACGCTCGTATGGCTAGCTCCAGTGCTCGTTCCACATCCATCTCGTGGTCGGCATAGTAATAAGCGGCGTTGTTAAGAGCGTACGCATTGTAAGGATCGAGCATAATCACCTGTTCGAGTTCGAAAATGCACGATAATAGCTGGCCGTTCTTATAATAAAGCTCAGATAAGAACATATGTGGTTCTATAAATTCGGGTACCAACCTTGCCAGTTGACTTAGCTGTTTGAGGGCTGTCTTTTGATCATCCTCAATATATGCTGCCAACCCAATTTGCCAGGCCTTTTCGGCACTCAACAGTTTGGCATTCTCAACTAGTTTAGGATCGGCCTCTTTTGTCAGGTCCCACTTCAGATCGAGCGTGAAACTGTGTTCTCCTACAATGGCTTGGGCAATTTCCATAACCTCTTCGTCAGCGTAAGATAAGCCTTCAAGTTCAAGCATCATCGGATCTACAGCCAAGTAAATACCCATGTGTTCAAGTAATTGAACGTTGTTGATAGCAGCAATCGATAAACATACTTCAAAGTTTAGTAGGTTTTCGGCTGTGGTTGGCGGTAATGATAGCTCAGCAGCAAAATCTGCTGGCAAAATCATGTTCATTCGCCATTCACGCCGAGTAATGTGCCCATCCGGCCCGCTCTCCACCGTAATTTGCACGGAAGGTACGGGTAACTTATTATAAACCGACGCTTCCCAAGCCTCTTTTTGTGTGGTTGTGTCATAGCCTAATAGTAAATAATCTTGGGCGTCAATGTAAAGGCGGCTTGCTACCTTATCATCCAATTTTGTTAGACTTTTTACCTCAAAAGCAGCAGCCATTTCTTCATCCCAAATAAGAAGAGCCTCCTCTACAGAGAAACCCGAAATCTCTATCATCCTTGTTAACACTGGGTTAGCAAGTATCTCTGCATATACATTGCGGATATTCTCCACATAATCTTGCTGGGTCATGGTAATAGAAAGAATATAAGCTCTTCGACCGGAAACTTCTGTCTCACCCTCAAACTCTAGCGTATAAGCCGGGTTGTTGACCAACTTGTGCAGCATGGGCATGTTAAATATATCGGGGATGGTTTCCAATACAATGGACAAACCTACTAAATCTGCCCGCAGCATCTCATGTGAACCCATTTTCATAATGCTAAAGCCCGATGGACGTAAACCATACTGAATAGCCGTAGGCATCGGTAAATGTGGGCTCTCCACACTTAACGAAAAAAGGGTCCCTCCGCTCCAACCCAACACAGCCTTCCCTAGCTGATCTCCATCCATTGATCCGGTAGCAGTCACTTGAAATTTACCCGGTGAAACTAGTTCATTTTGCAGATATGCTTCGAATATTTCCTCAGCAGTGGGGGTTGTGCTGGCTATACTAGTTGTTGATAACATAAAAAAGGAAAGACAAAGCACCAGGAAGAAAAAACATTTATAAGGGCGATATGCTGAGCTAGTGCGCGACAACATCAATATAACCACTCTCCTTAGCGTCGTTCCTAAGCAGAAACAGAGTTAAGCATTCTACCTGATAATTCCTGCTTATGTTTTATATGTTATTTATGGAGGTTAATAACCATGTTACTTTTAACAAATGTTGGTAAAAGCTACGATGCTGGTAAAACTTGGGCAGTAGATAACTTGAATCTTCAAGTGGAACGGGGAGAAATCTTTGGCTTTCTTGGTCCGAATGGTGCTGGTAAAACTACCACCTTACGCATGATTGTGGGCCTGCTTCCACCAGATTCCGGCACCATACACTTGGATGGCGATGATGTTTGGCAGAATCCACTACAAGCCAAACGGCGCATTGGCTTCCTGCCTGATAACCCGGACATATACGAACGGTTATCCGGCTTGGAATACGTACAATTTATTGCTGATGTTTTTGCTGTACCAACAGCAACACGTATAGAACGCACCGCTCATTTGTTGGATGTATTTGAAATGACCGAGGCTGCCCCCGATCTTATTAAAAGTTACTCCCACGGCATGCGTCAAAAAATTGCTCTCATTGCCGCCTTAGTACATCAACCCGAGGTGCTAATTTTAGATGAACCCATGGTTGGGCTCGACCCACGTTCTGCTCACTTGTTTAAGAAACTACTGCGCGAGCATTGCGATGCTGGTGGTACTGTTTTCTTCTCTACTCATATTCTTGATGTCGCAGAACGGCTATGCGACAGAGTAGGCATTATCAGCAAAGGAAAGCTAATTGCCTGCGGTACTATGGAGGAGCTGCGCCATGGTCAAGCTGATAATACAACCCTCGAATCGTTATTCTTAGAGCTTACTGAATCTGGTGTTGAGGGAGGTAATACGCTTTGAGCCCCATCTCTGCGCTATTGGCAACCACCCTAAAACAGCATTTTGGTTGGTCAGTTTGGCGTGATAAATACATTCGTCGCAAACAGGATCTTTGGCAACCCCCTCTATTTTTGTTGATAGCCATAGGTATAGCGGCACCGCTGCTTATGCTTTACATGCGCATACTAAACAGTACGTACGCTATGTCGGTGCAGATGAATCAGCCGGGCCTGATATTACTGTTAGGTTTCACCGCAGCCCAAGCAATGGTGCTCTTTTTTGGTATCTTCTATTTAATATCTGTGTTTTATTTCTCCAAGGACCTAGAACTATTGGTCCCATTACCACTGTCGCCGACAGCAATAATGTCCTCTAAGCTGGTTACTGTTTTGCTTTCGGAGTATTTGACTGTATTACCGCTAGCGCTGCCGCCTTTTATTCTATATGGTGTGAGGCAGGGAATGGGTTTCAGTTACTGGCTGTTGGGTGTTTTCCTGACCTTACTGCTACCTTTACTCCCATTAGCGCTGGCTAGTATATGCACAGTGCTACTTATGCATTTTACCCGCTTAGCTCGCCGCCCCGATACCGTGCGGGTAATAAGTAGCCTTTTATTAGTAGCGGGTATTGTTATATTACAAACCAAGGTAGTCTCCATAGAGAATGACCCGGATGAACTAATGCGCTTATTAGTCCAGGGTCCCAACAGTTTGCTCTCGTTAATTGGTAAGCGTTTCCCACCGGCATTGTGGGGGGCACAAGCCTTAATTGAAGATGGCTGGATGGCAGCTCGTCAATTTATCCTTTATTTATCCAGTACTTTATTTAGCGGAGTAGCGTTGTGGGCTATCTCCCGCCGTTTTTTCTATCAAAGCTTGCTTATAAATGCCACAACCGCACCCACACGCCATAAACACGCTCGGCAAAGATTATCACCACAACGACCAGCCTGGGTAGCTTTAGTACAACGCGAATGGCAACTGCTAATACGCGACCCCATCTTTGCTTTGACCGCGGCGCAGGCACTAATAATACCTCCACTTCTGCTGGGAATAGCTCTTTTTTCCGGCTCTTCTGTCGTGCAAATTCGCACCTTAATAACTATGCCTGCCGTGCAAATATGGATCGGACTAGGCTTAGCTGCGTTAATTGCCATTAACCCGGTTATGTCTTCTGTTCCCGCCTCATCGGTATCGCGTGAAGGCCGCTTATTTTGGATCTCGCGCACCATTCCCACACCAGCTACCACTCAGTTACTGGCCAAACTTATTCTTTGTGAATTGCTTACAATTACCGGTGGGGTGCTTATTATTGCCATACTCATTTGGTTAGGTGTACCGTCTGCCGTAGCTGCCACAGGGCTAGCGCTAGGGTTGCTTTACGCCATTTCCCTGAATGCCCTGGCTATGTGCGTTGACGTTATTTGGCCTCAGCTGGAGTGGACTAACCCGCAACAAGCAATGAAAGGGAATAACAACAACCTGGTCGCTTTTTTACTGACTGGTGGTCTAACCTATCTATTAGCCAGG
>CAYMKM010000019.1:0-11924 GCA_964390985.1 uncultured Clostridia bacterium
TATCGCCTTCCGGATCACTAGCCTCCGCTCGTAATGCTAGTGTATAACCTACCTTCAACTCGGTTGGCACTTCAACTATACTCACCAACGGTGCTTGATTCGGTGTAGCAATTACCTCTACTCGCGATTCACTCCGTTTTACCCCTTCGGCAGTGCGCCGTTGAGCTACCGCCCTTAACAGTGTTCTCTCCTGTGTAATGCAATAGACATCGCCGCTGATAGCCTCATTAGAATTACCTGCATACCAGGTGATTGGGTACGACTCACCCTTCTCATCAACAGCGTCGGCTTGTAGTTTTATTTCATCGCCCAATACAAATGTCTGCCCTGCTACAGGAGAAATGATACTCACCTTAGGAGCACTTAAACGGTAAGCTTTCACCTCTGCTACCCGTGCTGTGCTTAATCCTTCACTATCTATAGCGGTCATAGTAATTTTATAGGTTCCAGCAGTGTTCAACAACAACTCTACCTGATCGCTACGTGCTGAACCTATGCTGTTTTGCCCTTTGAATTCCTGGGTGTATATATTAGCCCCATTAACGTTTACAGTGAGTAAAACAAAGTTGCTATCAGGATCGTACACCTCAGCTTGCAGTGTTAGCTTACTCCCCACTTCGTAACTACCAGCTGTGGGCGATAGTATCGATAAAACAGGGGGCTCACTCTTTACCACAGTAGCTGTAGCAAAATCGCTATTTACTCCACCATGACTATCGGTCACACGGTATTCAACGTTGTAAACGCCAGCCATAGTAAATTGGTATATCAGTGTATCAGTATTTGCTGATCCTACAGCAGACCCGTTTACATACCACTGCCGAGTTGTCGTTTTATTAAGCTGAGCATCTTCTACATCAGAATACTGTGCTGTGAATGTGAAACTGGTTTTCTCCCGTACATAGTCGGGCCGAGTCGTTATTGTGGCCCGTGGTAGTGTATTCGGTAACTTAAACGTCTCGGTTCTACTAGTGGTACCATCAATAATCCGCCCTGGCAATAGACCACCCGGGCCGGTACGTTCTTGATCAAGCAGCTCAACATACCAGCTATACTCTTCTCCGCCCACCAGCACTTCACTGGCAGTTTTATCGAAGTTAAATGAGAAGCTATCTTCTTTATTCCCAATGCTCACGACACTGCGCGATAACATTGGCTGCCAAATAACCCGCCCCGAATGCATCAGCGTCAACCGTACATCGACACTATCTACATGGGTGGGTAGCTTTGGTACCCGCCAGCGAAACTGCGGTGTAGCATCTACCACATCGTATGAAGTTGGGCTTATTAACTCCATAGCACCAATTGCATCCATTATTTGAATGGTATGCGTATCAGCTGGCAGGCTCCTCCATATGCCATCCGCTGGATCTCTATATTTAGCCGTGATAGATAACTGGTAACGGCCAGGTGGGAATTTTAACGAGACTAAACGAGGAATCACCCGTTTTTCATCTACTTGCCCTTGGAAATCATGTGTACTCACTTCCCAACTGGCAAAATCACCGAGAATTTCCTCCGGCTGTATTCCCTCGCCTTCATTTTCAATGAGTCTCATTAATGTTTCGCGAGTGAGAGTATCGGTGTTTAGCTTATACTCTGTTACACCCGCTGGTATCATTATTGGCGTGAACTCCGCCTGGCCAGAAATTTGACCCCAATCGCCATCGCCAACATAACTGGCTGAAACCGTGAATACCGTCTCCAACGTTTTTCCGGAAGTGTTATTCACTGTTAACTGGAGCAGTGGCTTCTTTCCTATGGCATCTACTACAGATGGTAATGCGTATTGCCAGACTGCCATATATAAGCTGTACTCACCAAAGGTTGTGGACTGCATACTCATCCCTGCGGCCTGGGCAGCTATTCCACAAAAAGATAGCATCAGTATAGCCGCAATCAACGCTGAAACAACAGCTCGTTTTATCATATTTTTCACCCTTTCCCAACGAGGCGTTTAGAAACGCCAGCGCAACGTGCCAACGATCCTTGATTCTGGATCACCCGTTGCCTTTATTTCCGTTTGCCACGTTGTTGCTAACCGTAAGCCGGCTGTGAAACGGGTTTCTACTTCACCTTTATATGTGGTGGCAACATCCGCTCTTACACCATTTGCGTCTTCATTCCATTTTTGCCCAGCACCCACTTTTAGACGCACTTCCTGCGGTTGTATAATTAACAACCGTGGCTGCCTGAGCGTAAAGCTAACCGTGCCGTTTAAGCTCGGAGTTACCGATTTCACCGCCCCCGCAGCATCTTTTTCTTCCTTCCGATCGTAGTTCAAATCGCCCGACAAAGGTCCAATATCTAAACCAGTACCAGCCTTATAAACAATCGTCTTTTTGTTTGCCCCCGGATCAGCTGCCCATGTTTGATTCATATCGCTGTACAATCCGTTTAAACGTAACCGTATCCCAAAAAGACCTATCTGCACATTTTTCAAATTGACTGTATAACCTTCGGAAATACTCTCCGGTTGGGCAGTACCCACCGGTGCATTAGCTTGGTGAGTGCCCGATATATCTAGGTTTGCCCCGCCACTTTTACCTAAACTAAGCTTACCACCATAACTGTCGGTTGCTTTACGATTTCCTTGTCCGTCAACCATACACTGCCACAAATCAGTAGCGCTAAAGTTTTCGTCCATGGCGGCCGCAGTAGCACAACTCACCATTGAGGCAGAGTTATCTATCCTTCGTTCATACTCTGCCGTTAACTGCAAAGTATTTAGCCAGCGACTCGTAGCGAATTTGGCATGATACCCATCTACGTTACAATCGCCCGCTCCGCTAATTGTTTTATAATCGGGACCAAAGTGAAAACCCCGCAGGGTAAACTCCGACCACGGTAATGGCATTTTTGCTATCACTTGCACACCCAGATCTGCCTTATAACCGTTTAGAATATCGGGCACCTCAAAGAAATCACGTACAACTTGGGGTATGCTGTTAGCTTTTTCGCCCATCATGCTCCACACATCAAAACTGCCGCGAGCATTAGGGAAGTAAACGCTAACCGCTGCCTCTGTTTGCAATGACATCTTATCGGCAAACATTCCTACGCCCAACTGTGTGTCCAGAACATAATTCATTTCCGGATCTTTAACCAAATCAACACTCTCAGACCATTCATCTTTAATTTTTACTAGGTTTAAAGCGAAATCAAGGAAGCGAGTATCAAAGGCTGGCCTTATACCAATTACCTTACGTTCATAGGTGTTGTTGGGTACATAAATAGCAGGAAAACCATATACACCTTGCAAAGATAAAGGCCCTAGCCGTAGTGTGAGATCTGCTCCCCGGTGGCGCATGGAATTCATGGCTAGTGGCGCCTGGGTAGAAGAAATATCACCGACATTGAGGAGTAATAGGCGTGCATTGTAGCCAAAGCTGTATTTATTGGTAGGCTGACCGGGTATCTTCGTAAAAACCGGATCATCACCTCGTACATTAGCTGCCAGGGTGAAAGCACCCCATGATAGCTCTGTATCGAAACGACTCTCTACAGATTTACCTCCTGTTACGTCGATACGTAATTCCCGATACCACGCTAAAGCTTCCCACACAGAAAAACGCTGCTTAACTTTGTTGCCTGCTATATCTGTAACTTCTACTTCTAGCACAGAGCGAGTGCGCATCATATCAGATGGGACTCGCAACACCACCCGCGTACTAGTGATTTGCGCTTGATCAGTTACGTCAACCCCATTCACCCTAACCTTGGCTGTACTTGGGTCTACGTTGTTGGCTTTATCAATTAGGGCGATAACTGCTATGAATCCCGTACCAGCCGCTGCTGAACGCGGCAGCACCAATTTGGCCTCGGGTACGGTATTATCGCTTTTTATGTCAATATTTTGGGGGTTTTTAGCTGCTGACACTGCTGGCCAAGTTGCTACATTACCAGCTACATCAACCGCTTCTATATAATATTGAATAACGCCGGGAAGCATATATGTGGCTGGAATAGCCGCCCGGTACTCACCTAACACTACATTCATGTTCATAGCATAGTAACTGGTAGTACCCTTGGTGCGAAAGAAAAGAGTCACTCGCTCCAAGGCTGAATCATCGCTTACCCGTACCTGAAATATTAAATGAGCATCTGAGTATGCTGTTTTGATGGGCTCGTGTTGTATGCGCGGAGGAGTAGCATCCGCTGCCCATACTGATCCGCTAATTACCAGCGTAAACGATAACAACAGTAAAAATAGGGATACATTTATCTTTCTCATAGCTTTGCCCCCCCAATATATGGTAACCTGGCTTTTACACTTACCAAATTCTGTGTGATAAATTCCTACACCTGCCAGTCAAAATAATATACCGGACAGTACTACATCTTTATTATGAGGTAGGTATTACGTAGATTCGGTGACGCCGCGCACCTTTTACATTTTTATAATAGGTAGACTAAATCTAACGGCGAAATAGACGTTGTCAACCAGACGGAAAACAGGAGGCATAGAATGAGTAAGCGCAAAATCACTTTTATTGGTGCTGGTAGCGCCGTGTTTGCCAAAAATGTACTAGGAGATTGCATACTGACACCAGCTTTACAAGGATTTGAACTAGCCTTATTCGACATTGATGAAGAGCGGTTACACGATTGCGAGCAGATGCTTAACAACCTCAAACAAAACGTCGGTAGCGATGCGAACATTGTTGCTTATCACAATCGGAAAGAAGCATTGCGCAACGCTCGCTACGTAGTGAACGCTGTCCAAATTGGCGGTTATAAACCGTGTACAGTGACGGATTTTGAGATACCAAAGAAATATGGCCTACGACAAACTATCGGCGATACGCTGGGCATAGGTGGTATTTTCCGGGCCTTGCGCACCATTCCGGTACTGCTCGATTTTGCTAATGATGTGCAAGAAGTGTGTCCGGATGCCTTGTTTTTAAATTACACCAACCCCATGGCGATCCTTACCAACGCCCTAATTTCCTTGGGAGGAATTCGCACAATAGGGTTATGCCATAGCGTGCAAGTATGTGCCGAACGCTTACTTAAGTCCCTGGATATGCCTCAGGATAATGTTCAATGGAAAATTGCCGGCATCAACCACATGGGTTGGCTGCTAGAGATCACTCGTAATGGTCAGGATTTATATCCGGAGATAAAACGGCGGGCTCAAGAGAAGCAAAAAGAGAAGCATAGAGATATGGTCCGCTTCGAGCTCATGCTGCGATTCGGTTATTATGTAACCGAGTCTTCAGAGCATCTCTCTGAATACACTCCTTACTTCATTAAAAATAGTGCGCCGGAGCTTATCGATCGTTTTAACATACCGCTAGATGAATACCCTCGTCGTTGTACGCACCTGGTTAAGCACTGGCACACTCAGCGCGAAGAGCTGGTAAATAACAAGGCGTTAACACATACCCGTTCATATGAGTACGCTTCACGTATAATGGAAGCAATGGAAACAGGCGTACCCATTAAAATTGGCGGCAATGTTATGAATACAGGCCTCATTACTAATCTGCCACGTGAAGCTTGTGTGGAAGTACCCTGCTTAGTAGATAATAGTGGTATACAACCAACCTATATTGGCGATTTACCACCACAATTAGCTGCCCTTTGCCGTACCAATGTTAATGTACAATTACTCACGCTAGAAGCAGCACGTACAGGCAAAAAGGAACACATTTACCATGCTGCCATGCTTGATCCGCACACAGCTGCTGAGCTGACAATAGACCAAATAGTAGCCATGTGCGATGATTTAATTACTGCTCACGGGAATTGGTTGCCAGAGTATCACTGATTTTAACACACACTGGCCGGGGCACCTGTGCTACCACTCCATGTGATGCCAGGTGCCCTGTTTGGTTATCTACTTGAAATAGAACCAGGTTATCGCTGTTTTGATTAGCCACAAGTAACCAGCGCCCATTTGCATCTATGGCGAAGTCGCGGGGATAGTTGCCCTGCGTATCAGTGTAATCCATAAGCTGCAATAACCCACTAGCTGGGTTAATACGGTAAGTGACTATGGTATCCATCCCCCGGTTCGAACCGTAAAGGTATTGACCCGACGGATGAATGTGAATAGCTGAGCAGTAATTAGTGCCTGTAAAATTACTTGGTACCGTGGGCAAAGTCTGCTGATGAGATAGAGTACGGCAATCACAATTGTATTCATAAACATCAAGCGTGGAATCTAGTTCATTAATCACATAAACGCTGCGGCCATTGGGGTGGATAGTTAAATGACGTGGCCCCGATCCTGCTCTGGTCGTTTGATATGGTGGATCATTCGGCTGCAGCTGGCCACTCTTTGTATCTAGCTGATATATAAATATTTTATCTACGCCCAAATCGCATACAAAAATTACAGTACCCTCTGCATTGGCATGAATAAAATGAGCATGGGCAGCCTCCTGGCGGTCAGCTACCACACTGGCTCCTTTGTGCTGTTTAAAACAGGTAGCCTCGCCCAAGCTGCCGTCACTAAGTATAGGTAACACGGTGACGCTACCACCAGCGTAGTTGGCCACTAGCAAATAGCGACCGTCCGGATAAACGCTTAAATGGCAAGGTCCTGCGCCTAGCGTTGCTGCCTTATTTAACTGCGTTAAACTACCGTCATCTGCGTGCACTTTATAAGCCACAGCTGCAGATTGCCGCCCACCCGCACCTGGTACCTCGTTCACTGCATATAAATACTGGCCACTTGGATGCAGGGCTAGGTATGATGGGTTGGCGTTATTTTCTGTCACGCTCACTGCCCGTAGTTCGCCATCGGCATTAAGTTTGTAAATATATATACCTTTGCTACCAGTGTTAGTATAAGTGCCAATGTATACGGTACATTCTTGGTCATAACTTTTGCTATACAAAGGCAACATAGCGAAAAACCGCCCAGTAATGACTGATGCTACCGGCCATCACGAATAGATGCCACAACTCATGAAAGCCGAAAACGCCTGGTTTCAACCGCGGCCATTTGGTACCGTAGCAAACAGCCCCTATGGTATAAAGCAAACCGCCAGTTAGTAACCAAGCGAAGCCACCCGGTACGGTAGCTAACAGTGGCTTGGCGGCAATAGCAACTATCCATCCCATAACCACATATATAGCTGTGTTCACCCAGCGAGGCGTCGACAACTGAAAAGCGGTGATAATAACACCTGCAAAAGCCGTCAGCCAAATGGGCACTAACAACGCCCAACCCCAGGCACCCCGCAGCGGTACCAAGCAAAATGGCGTATATGTACCAGCTATTAGTATGTATATCATCATATGATCTATCCGCTGCAATATCCGTATACCCTGCTCGCCTAAGGGCAGTAAATGGTAGAGGCTACTAGCAGCGTATAGCAATATTAAACTAGCGCCAAAGATAGCAAAAGAAACAATGTGCCAGGTTGTACCCCGTTTTATACTTTGAAGCACTAAAGTAACTGTACCCGCGATAGATAAAACCAAACCAACTAAATGACTAAAGCCACTAAATGGTTCGCGAAAACGAGTATGTTGATTACGCAATGAATAACCTCCCTTTGTGCCGCTCACATTGCAGATTGATCAGGGTGGGGTAATCCCACCCTGACCCTCATTAACTAGTTTGACAATAACGCAGTTGGATGCGGACAAATTTTCTGCGATGGCGCAGCTCATCTCTACGGATAGCACGAATAGTACGCCTGGCTGAAGCAGTAGGTGCCATATTTGCCAAACGCCGATAAAACTCTGCCGCCTCCGCCTCGTCAGCAATAGCAGTAGCGACCCCCTGGCAAAACTCCGTTGGCATTGATCTATACCTCCTTTATACCTGGCTACCGTTTCAGCTTATTTAGCATTACTACTACCTGTGCTGCACTCCGTTTCCTAACATGAGTTGACGAATACCATCCTGAATTACCGCTTGAATAGATGGATGAAATGGTGAGGGTAAACCAAAGTACTTTGGTGAGTCATGCGTTTCGTACCCACCCTCAGCAAACATGCGTGCCGATGGGATGTATGCAATTACTCCGTTGGCATACCCTACTGGTATTGTATACGCTCCGGGCCGTAAACCTTTAATATAGTAGCCATACTCTGTCACCGGTTCGCCTGCCAACCCAACCAAAGACACCTTATCTGCCAGGTCAATCCGTTGCAAAGGTAGTTGTGCATATTCGCCTTCTTTTTCCAAAGGTAAACGTGCACTATCTGTACGGCTAAATATAGCAGGAGCGAAGGAATCGCTTGCATTTTGAACTAAGTCGACTACTCTACCACCCAAAGCGGCACCGAATATCTGCAAATCTTGAATTTGCCCTTTGCGAAAACTTTTGCCACCAACAAATGTGCAGTTAGAACGGATATCTCCGCAACAGCCTTGTAAAAACCCTGCTGCTGCACCCGGCAAAGCTTTTTCTATGTAACGCCTAGCTGCTGCTGGATAATCTCCCGATATTGCGTATCCACTTAGGGTTGAGGCGTGACATGCGAAGTTGAATAAAACGGCCAATACTGCATCGCTTTGTGCATGGTGAAAAGCCAAGGTAATAACTTCGTCGTCGCGAATCCCCGCCGGATTAGGTGCCATAGTCATTTGTCCGTTAATAAATAAGCGCCGGTTTATCGAGTAACCACCAGTTAAAACACCACGCCCAGCTTTTAGTACCGCTGGTTGTGCGTTTTGCTTTGCAGTTGTGGCGGCCTGCAAACAACATTGACGCAAACTGGCAATGTAAGATGGATCAATATTACCAACACCGCTCATGTTCTCCATCGCCTGTGGGCCACAATGAGTATGGCTGGCGGTAACGAAAACGGCATCAGGCTTGATCCCTAGCGAACTAGCCAAATCGTTGCGAATTTGAGCCACTAGTTGTTCGCCAACGCCGACTAGATCAGCACAAATAATGCATACTGGTTCTGACTGGCCATTTTGGGCATCTACCCAAAACACCCGCAACTCCAGATCATCAGCCACACTTTCAGCACCATGGTCACGGCTCCCAAAACCAGCCAGGGGAATGCCCAACGGTGGTGTAATAACCGCTTTTCCCGTACCAATTAAAAAAAGGCCCTCCGCCAATTCAAAAACCTCCCAAAAGCTTCTGCTTATATGTTACTCCAATCTAGCAAAAGCTCCTAGTAAAATTATAATGGCGCTGACGTTAATGTAACGCAGCGCCATCTCTTTCTCTTCTACCGCTCAGCTATATAGCTACGCACCTTTGGTGCCATGCTCTCCATTATTGTGCGCACAGAATCTTCCTTGCGAAGTATTTGTCGGCCTGCATCCACAATAGCGTTAAATATTTCACGGCTCTTAGGATGGAACAAATAGGCATCAGCAGCGGCATAGTGTACTGAATCAGTTATCACTTGCCAATTAACATTGGGCAATTTGTTTTGGAAACGGTTAACAAAGTCACGCGCTGTTTCAGGTAACACCGGGACGCGGTTTTCTGCCCGGGCAAACGGAATTGCACCTTCAGTATCGTAGGCGAGCCAACGCACTAAATTCCAGGCCATATCTACCTGTTTCGTCTGATTAGAAATTGCTAAACCATGAAAACCCGAGTAGGTAACCCGATGCGTTGCCTTGGGCAAGATAGCAAGATCCCACTCAAACATTTTACTCTGTAAGAGCAAAGTATTGATGAAAAATGCTTGTTGCAGGGAGTTTGAGGCTGTACCCTGTAATATGCTACCTCCCATTGCATCATGCTTAGTCCATAGGGATGACATCTGTTCCACAGCACTAATTACCTCTGCAGTATCTCCGTAGAATTCTGTAACCGCTTTATCTGTCCACGTCAAACCCCATAGAAATAAAAAATTCATTCCGCCTGGCCAACCCATACCATCGGCGCCATACTGGTTAATTTTCCCATCACCATCGGTATCACGGGTCAGCTTACGCATAGTGGTTACAAAATCATCCCACAACCAATCGTTGCTCGCCCAATTAGTTGGTGGTCTGTTTAGGCCTACTTGGCGGTAATGCTCTGGGTTAAAATATGTTACATGAGGGCTTAATGCTGTCGGTAAACCATAAAGGGCGCCTTTATAGGTATGCCAATCTATTACTGGCTTGGGGTAACGTTGCACTTTTATATTGTCACGAGCAACTAATTCATCTATAGGCATAGTTAAATTGTTCACAGCCAGGTTAGAGACGTGGGTGCCATCACCATAAATAACATCGGGTGCCTCTCCGGCCGCCGACATTACCATTACCTTTTCTTTCCATTCTCTGGTACTTATTACCTCAACTTCCACACCATAACGAGCAGTGAAACCATCTAGGGCCACCTTTAAGTCTTTCGTAAAGTTAGTGAACGGTCCTACCATGGTTAGTTTAGCTGCTAGCCCTATATTATTGGCTAGCAAAACAATCAGTAATGTAATACAAAATACCAAGCGTTTATTCCAGACCTTTTTTGTCATTGGTCGACCTCCTACATTTATTTAGTGATCGCCGTACTACATAAAGGCTGACATATGATTCGCCATTAGCTGGCACCACCTCCTTTTTCCGTTCATAATGATTCCGTACACGAATCATTTGATTACTAGCGGGCATCAGTAGATAGCAGGATTGTTATCCCGTCTCAGTTAATGTTATTATGCTAACATTAGCCGGCCAATTTATATAGTATTATTAAAAATTCACCTTTAAAGGCGGTGTGCTCTATGCAGGGATCTACTGTTGTGGCGATGATTGTGGTGATTTGCTGTTTGTTACTTTGCAATGTGGCGCTTGGTCAAACGAATACTGACATTATTGTAGTGGCTGGTGATGGTAGCGGTGACTTTAACTGCGATGGCAGCAATGACCATGTAGAAATAAATGCTGCATTACAACATGTAGCCAAAACACCAGAGCTTACCACCGTTTATCTGAAGGGTCCTTTTACTTACGAAATACGGGATACCATTCTATTGCCCAGTAATACCATTCTAACAGGGGATAAAACAGCCGTTATAAAACTAGGTAGTAACATAAACTGGCTCACGTATAAACCCATGATTGCCAACCAAAATTATTTATCTGGCCATTATCTAACTGGTGATCATGATATTGAAGTGTATGGGTTCGAAATCAATGGTAATCGCGAGGGCAACCCCAAAATTAACAGCGGCCAAAACTACCACAACATGTTTGTGTTCAAATTTTGCCGCAACATAAGTGTACACGATATGTACCTGCATAATAACCACAACGATGCTGTGGTGTTTCAATCTAGCGATAATCTCAAGTACTACAACAACACTATCAATAGGATTGGGCACGACGGCTTATACGCCTATAAATCAACCAATGTTGAAGTGTATAACAATAGAATTACCAACCGGATTAACTGCAGCTTTCGCATCTATAACACTAACCACGCCTCTGTGCACGATAACGTTATAGACTCTTATAACGAAGGTGGTGCCGGCATTCAGATAGAAAAAGAATCAGAAGCCTACCCCATGGACGATGTTGAAATATATAACAATGTGATATACCGCACTTCTCGCGCTGGTATTTGGGTGTATGGCATGGGTAATCCGTATCCAAAACAGCAGGTTGCTAATTTGCATATACACCACAATAAAATATACGACGCCGGAATACATGGTAGTTCAGATTGGGTAGGCGGCATTGTTATCAATGGATTTTGGGACGCATTAATTGAAAACAACGTTATTGACGGCTGTTATGGCGCGGCAATTGCCCACAAGTGGGTTTCTACCTGGAAGCCCTATGGATCAGGTTATACAACCATTGTGCGCAACAACATTATTACCAATACTCGTCCACATGTCTCTGCTGGTCGCGGCGTTGGTATTATGAATGCAATGTCGGATACACATACTTTCATATTGGAGTACAACTGCCTTTATAATAACCCGGGTGGCAATTACATTAACGCCTCTAGCACCACTGATATTTATGCCGACCCGCTTTTCGTTGATCGGGCGAA
>CAYMKM010000019.1:12024-18051 GCA_964390985.1 uncultured Clostridia bacterium
ACTTGGCTGCTAAAAACCCGCAGATGACTACTGTATACCTTAAGGGTCCATTCACTTATGTAATAAGTGATACCGTTAAAATAGGCAGTAATACTACGCTAACCGGTGATACCACGGCCATTATTAAACTTGCGAATGACGTCTCTTGGCCCACAGACCAGCCTATGATATCTAACAAAAACAATGGCGATCACGACATAGTTATTTGCGGGTTTGTGATTGATGGCAATAGAGATGGGAATAAAGAAATAGTCAGTGGCAAAGGGTTCCATAACCTTTTTTACTTAAATTACTGTACTAATTTATCTGTACACCATATGTACCTACACAACAACAATGGGGATGGCGTTAAGTTTAGATCAAGTAGCAACCTAAAGTATCATGATAATACTATTTACCGCTTAGGGCATGATGCTTTATATGCAATAAACTCGACTAACATTGAGGCTTATAATAATAATATTACCTGCCGCACCAACAGTGCTCTGCGATTGTACAACTCAAACCACGCCAAACTGCATGACAACGTGATCACCTCGCAAAATGAAGGTGGCGCTGGTATTGAAATTCAAAAGAATTCGAGCTCCTTTTCTATGGACGACATTGAAATATACAATAACAATATATACGAAACGGCTTACGCCGGAATTTGGGTCTTTGGCCAAGGTAGCTTATACCCCATGGAGCAAGTGTTAAACTTGCATATTCATCACAACAAAATATCCGATTGTGGTCTTAACAGCAGCGGCGCCTGGGTAGGAGGTCTGGTGCTGAATGGCTTTCACAATGCAATTATTGAACACAACGTTTTTGATGGTTGTTACGGCGCAGCTATAGCTCATAAGTATGTTCACACCTGGAAGCCGGAAGGGTCTGGTTATACCACCATTGTACGCAACAACATCATCACCAATACTCGTCCACATGACGCTTCTGGCCCTGGTGTGGGCCTATTAAACGCAATGGCCGATACACATTCCTTTATATCGGAGCATAATTACCTGTTTAATAACCCGGGTGGTAATTATGTCAATGCCAACAGCACTACCGATATTTATGCTGATCCGCGTGCGGTTGATCGAGAGAACCAAGACGTGTAAACATAGGACTATACGGCAACGCCGTAGAAGCTTATCTGCTGTCGTCAATAAGGAGGATGATCATGAAAGCATTGTTAGCGACGTTACTCTTAATATCTGTTTTACTTGTATCTGGAGTTGGGTATGCTCTAACGCCTCCCATTATTTATGTAGCCGGGGATGGTAGCGGTGACTTCAACTGCGATGGAAAAGATGACCACGAGCAAATTAATGCTGCCCTTTCCTACCTTCGCGAACACCCGGAGTATACGACTGTTTATTTAAAGGGGCCGTTCACCTACGTTATTAGCGACACAATAGTGCTTTACACTAACAGCAGGTTAACCGGTGATGCTGATGCGTCTGTCAAACTCGCTGGCAACGTGGGCTGGCCAGCACATAAAGCGATGTTTGCAAATAAAGCGAGCCTAGCTATCGGCCCAGCTGACACCGATATTGAAATATGGGGTTTTGAAATAAACGGTAACCGCGACGAAAATAGCCAGGGAATTAAGAGTGGTGCATACTATCACAACCTATTCTCGGTTAAGTACTGCAAAAATATGAGCATCCACGATATGTACTTACACAACAACCACAACGACGGGATCACCTTTAACACTAGCGATAACCTAAAGTTCTACAATAATAATGTGTATCGCTTGGGTCACGATGTTGTTTACGCTTATAAATCAACAAATGTGGAAGTGTATAACAACACAGTAACCATTAGAACCAACTGCGCCTTTCGCATGTATAACACCAACCATGCCTCCGTACACGATAATGTGATTACTTCACTGGGTGAAGGTGGTGCAGGTATTCAAATTCAAAAAGAATCTGATGCCTTCCCCATGGATGATGTAGAAATATACAATAACGATATTTCTTCTACTGTCCACCCTGGCATTTGGGTGTTTGCCAGAGGTAATGTATACCCTAAAGCACAGGTGACCAACCTACGGATTCACAATAACAAAATACGTAATTGCAGAGGCAGTGGTATTGTAATTAATGGCTTTTACAATGCCCTTATTGAAAACAATGTGATTGATGGATGTTATGGCGCTGGTATAGTTCACAAGCACTCTTTCGCATTCCCAGGTTCGGGTTATATCACCATAGTGCGCAACAATATTATCACTAACACACGCCCCCACGAATCTGGTGGCAACGGCGTTGCCATTCTTAACAGGTTGTCGGACACTCATACCTTTATAATTGATAACAATTGCTTGTACAACAACGCTGGTGGCAACTACCAAAATGCCTCCTCAACTACAGATATCTACGTCGATCCACTTTATGCCGATCGAGCCAAGGCTGATTATCACCTTAAATCAATGGGTGGTCGCTGGGACGGCAGTACTTGGGTTATAGATAACCAGCATTCACCGTGCATTGATGCCGGGTATGCCGATTCAGATTATTCCCTAGAACCGAGTCCAAATGGCGGGCGCATCAACATAGGCCTATACGGTAATACGGCAGAAGCTTCACTTTCGGCACCAGCTAAGTAAAGGTGTTGCTACACAAAATATCAGAGGGTGTCTCAATAATTGGGATACCCTCTTTTTTTGACATCATTTTTACACATACGCATAAGGGATATCCTCAGCTGCCCTCATGCATACCTAGGTAAGCTGGTGCCCTGCCATGAGTAAGTAACCGTGCTGAATTAACCACTACAGCTACCGAACCTATATTGTGCCAAAGAGCACCTAAAACTGGATTTAGCCAACCACCTGAAGCCAGATAAACTGCCATTATATTAATTACAACTGAGGCCACTATATTCTGGGTAATTACTTTTTTCACCTGACGGCTCAAGCATATCACTTCCGCTAGTTTACCCAGATCCTCAGTCATCAGCGTTATTCCAGCTGTTTGCACAGCAATATCGGTACCGGTAACGCCCATAGCTACTCCTACATCGGCTACTGCAAGAGCTGGGGCATCATTAATTCCATCGCCAACCATAAGAATTGAACGCCCGGCGGCGCGCAACTTTTTTACTGCGTCCGCCTTCTCTCCCGGCAATAAATTTGCTTGAAAACCTGTTAAACCTAATTCCCCGGCCATGGTCGCTGCAGCTGAAATAGAGTCACCCGTAAGCATCTCTATATGTGAAACTCCAGCTTTACGCAATGCGTTAATAGCAGTCTTAGCATTTGCTCGCAATTGATCCGCTAGAGATATGCCCCCAATAATTTGCTTACTACGACTGATAAATAAAGTGGTTCTTCCTAATTGCTCCTCTTGCCTTTGCCAATTTTCCATCTCAAGCTGCAATATACAACCTAAGGTTTGCATATATGCTATGTTGCCGATGCCCACTATTTCACCATTGATTATAGCTTGAGCACCTCGCCCTGGTACGGCTTGAAATTCTTGCGCTGGTAAGGCAGTACTACCTAATGAAAGGGCATAGACCACAATAGCCTGACCCAAAGGGTGTTCTGACATTTGTTCAATAGTATGAGCCACCTGCAATATTTCTTTGGTACTAATATCAGCAAAGGCACTTATATTACAAACCTCTGGTTTACCCTGAGTTAAAGTGCCTGTTTTATCAAAGAGGACTGTATCAATATTGGCTGTTTGCTGGCAAACGCTACCCCCTTTAATAATGATTCCGCGCTGGGCCGCGTTACCAATGCCCGCTATCATCGCAGTTGGTACTGAGAGTACCAATGCACAAGGGCAGAATACCACTAAGATAGTGACTGCCCTAACTACATCATGTGTTAATACACCAACCACAACAGCTACGGCAAGCATAATGGGAACCAGTAGCCTGGCTGCTTTATCAGCCAACCCTACAATAGGCGCTTTGTCGGCTTGTGCCCGCCGCACTAATTCAACTACTTGAGCCAGCGTGGTATTTTCACCAACATGCGTGGCCCTAACCTGTAAAGCTCCTAGCAAGTTGGTGGTACCAATGAATACCTGGCTACCGGTTTCTTTAACTACTGGCATCGCCTCACCGGTTATTGCCGCTTGGTTTACTTCAGATGTACCTTCCAAAACAAAACCATCCACAGGGATGCTTTCGCCCGGACGAACGAGAACAATATCGCCAATTTGCAAATTCGCTGTTTCAACAGTACTTACAACGCCATGGCGAATTACATTAGCTGTTGTTGGTACCAGACTGGCTAGCTTGTGTAGGGCACTATTAGCTTTGGCCACTGTCATACTTTCCAGAACTTCACCTAGGGCCATAATAAAAGCTACTTCACCTGCAGCGAAATACTCTTTAATAGCCACTGCTGCAATTAAAGCTATGCTAACTAACACCCCAGCAGTTACATCGCGCCGAATAAATAAACCACGTATAGCATAATGCAAAAGTGGCAGACCGTTTATCAATATAGCCCCCCAGGCCGGATCAAAACCATAACGACGTTGAACCCAACCAGTGAGGGATAACGCTAGGCAAAAACCAGATATTACAAGCAATGATAATTGGCCATGTGCCTTTATCTTTGCACGTAACAAGGGGTAAGAGCCAGTTGTTATTTCCATATAAGCACCCCTTATAAAAATTTTGCTAATGCGGATTTCAAACGATCTATTGTGGCGGATGAATCGCCTTTTTCAACACCTTCTAGCACACATGATTCCAGGTGATCCTCCAATAAAACACGCCCCGCCTGGTTTAACGCAGCGCGTACAGCCGCTATTTGAATGAGTACATCCTCGCATGGACGCCCCTGTTCAGCCATGCGTTTGATACCCCGCACGTGACCTTCTATGCGCGCCATGCGATCTAAAAAATCGGGTAGATGTTTGTGTTCTGCCATAAAAGGAGTTCCTCCCCTCCCCCTGGGGGGGATATATGTGAGTAGTATATGCTAAAGCTAAAACATTGGTCAAGTGCATGTGCTTTTTATTGTGCTTCGGCTACGGCGTTTTCTACAGCCTTTAGATATGCCTTGGTTGTAAGGGTGGCGCCACTCACTGTATCAATTTGTAACGATTGTGTTTGAATAACGTTATTAAACACCTGTTGTATCAATTCCGGCCTACTAAACGTCACATCCTGTAAAACAGCAATATCCACAGCCCGACCTGAGGATACTGTAACTTGCAGCTTGTTCGACCAACGCCTGCCATTGAACTGCCCTACATAAATGCCATCCTTCAACTTGGTAAAATCCACAGTACCAATCGAAAGGTTTTTTACGGCATTACTTCCCATCAAAAGAAAAGCGCTAGCAACGCTAAATAACACTACTACGCCGCCAACAATCCCCAATAGTATCTTTACAATTTTCATTGTTACCCCCCCTACTGCTAAACAAAGCGTACGTTGAAATCCTGGGCCCCTTGAAAATTACCTTTCAAACCAATAGTTACGTTTACCTGCAACTTCTCATCGATAAAAATAGCCTCTGTTCCAGGGAAGCGCCTTATAAGTGCCAAACCTTTTTGCATACCAGCTACAAATACCGCAGTGGAAAGAGCATCGGCAATAGTAGCGTTATCGGCTACTATGGTCACACTGATCAACCCGGATTGCGCTGGATACCCAGTGGTGGGATCAATAATATGATGATATTTGTTACCAGCTTCATCAATAAAATAACGCTGGTAATCACCAGATGTAACCACCGCTTTATCGCTTACACAAACCAAACCAACCAAACTGCTTTCTTGCCGCGGATGTTGAATGCCAATGCGCCAGCTTTCGCCGTTTGGTTTCCTTCCTAAAGTTGCTACATTACCACCTATGTTCACAAATGCCGATGTAATCCCCTGATTTTTGCATATCTCTACAAACTTAGCGCTGGCATAACCCTTGCCAATACCACCTAAATCTATGCTTTGCCCTATTTGACGTAATCCGGCCTTTGTTTGGTCAGGATCAAGTATTACATCGCGATAATCTACCAAAGGAAGCACTTGCTTGATCAAAGTGTCTGGCGGTTTGGCGTCACTTTTA